>NZ_JACOOD010000044.1:0-34232 GCF_014287405.1 Bacteroides sp. NSJ-48
CCCAGTACCGTTGGAAAGCCCGCAGCATGCTGCGGTATACATGGGCGGTTCCGAACCGCCCTTCGTCTTCCAGCTCCTGTATGACTGAAAGCGTAAAGGTTGTTAAATCTTTCATGATCTGTTAGTTTTATAATATTTACAGTCTTTGCGTGCGCCATTACCGCACGCGATATACTATATTGCATTTTATTGGATTTTGTTTGTTTGCGGGCAACGCTTGCGGATAACTGCCATTATCTGCAAGTGGGGGATGCCGGGCGAAGTTTTTCTTGAAGGTCAAAAACGTTTCAAGGAAGAAAAGTACTGATATATTTTAATATATCAATTCTTTCTTTATTTCTTATGTGTCCGGCAAATGTTCGGAAGGCTGTCCGCTTAAGGGCGTAATCCATTGAAGGACAGCCTTTATAGGTGTACGCCGGGGTGTCCGGAATGCTGTCCATGCCAAAAGTGGCTTAAGATAGGGTAAAACGCATGGTCTGCCGGAGTGAAACAGATGGTCCGTATGGCACAAACAGACGGTCTGTTCGGTGCAAACAGACCGTCTGTTTGTATCTGATTCCCGTGGGAAAAAAGCGGGAAGGGTATTTTTAAAGAAAGCATGCGCTTATTCCTTCCTTTCCCGTTTGGATTGTGCTTCCGGGCGGGATTTCTTCTGGGGGATGCTGTCCGGGGCGGACGTATCCTCCTTCACTTGTTTTCTTTTCAGCCTTTTCAACTTCCACTTGTTCCAAAAGAGCAGTTCATTCCATTTGTTGAAATCCTTCTTGAAGATGATGCCTATACCCTGAGTGGTGAGGTTGGTCTTGGTGTAATAGCGGTCGTTGGTTTCGTTATACGCTTTCAGACGAATATCGCCGGAACGGTTTACGAGCCATTCGGCTTGGAAGTCGCCTACGAAGTTGGTGTTCGCCATCGGGTTGTCGCGATAGCCGAAGTTACCGTTTATGAGCAGGCGGTTATTCAGCAGTTGCCCGGAAAGCATTGTCTCGAACTCCATGTCCGTCCAGCCTTTTTCTCCGGTGCTGAAGTTTGTGCCGAAGTTCCAGTTGTTGCTGTCGATAATCTGCGAGAGTGCATTGTTCAGTTGTCCGGAAAGGGTGGATGAGAGCACGCTCGACATCATGTTGGAGTTGCCGGTGGCGTCTACATTCTCCGGAGTATAGAACTTGCCGATACCCAGAAGGTAGAGTATCTGCATGTTCATCTGCTCGTCCGTAGGGATATAATTCCGTACCAATGCCTGTACTTCGTCGCGTTCGTTGGGCAGCTCCAGGCTCATTTTGATGTCCGGCGAGGTGAGCTGTCCGGTCAGCGCCATGAGGCAGTTAACCTTGATGTTGGTCTGGTTGACGTAATTGCCGGCATCGGGAACGAGGTCGTTCAGCGAAGCGGAGTTTACAAGATAGCCTGCCTGGATGTCGAGGGTGGCATTGAGCGGCGCGCCGTTAAAGGTGATGGTACTTCCGTCTTTGATGATGAAGTCCTTGCGGATAACCTCCTGCAGGCTGAATTTATAAACTCCCTGGCTGATGCGGTAGCTGCCGAACATCTTCACATCTCCTTTATTGTAGAATTCGGTGCGGATATTCCCCGTTCCTTTACCGCTGATGTAGTCACCTGCAATGGGGTCCATGATGATTTTCATGGTGGCGTCCGGAGTTGCGTCTATCAGGAGATTCAGTCGTATGTCGGTGTCACTTTCCTTTTCCATGACTTCTTTCTGCGCCTGCTCGTATTCGGACATCAGCATGATGGAATCCTGAAGTACGCGGCGCGGTGTCTTGTCTACGAAGCGTATGAACTGGTTGCTCACTGCCGAGGCGACACCTTCTTTCATATAAGTGAAGTTGGTGTTGCGGTTGGTGGTCATTGCCACGTCGATATTCACCCCGTCTGCCGCATTGCCGGCAATGGTGGCGTTGCCCGTGCCATACACCGTGCCGTAGAAGGGGAAGTCGGGCGATTCTTTGGTGTTCATTACCAGCATATTGTCCACATCGAACCGGAAGCGGTATTCCAAATCCTTGAAATGCCGGTAGTGCAGGTAACCGTTGGCTCTGCCCTGATGCCCTTGCGTATCGAAGATGCGGTTGTTGCGGAAAGTAAGTCCGCCCGGTTCGATAAGTATGCTGTCTTTCAGGGAGAAAGTAGTGTTGAGCACATCTACCTTGAGGGAGGCGTCACCGAATACGCGGCCTTCCATTGTCAGCGCCTTGAACTTGCCGTAGAAATGTACGTGGCCGCTGGCACGCCCGTTGAATTCGGGGGTGATGCTCTGCATGTAGTGGTGGATGAACTTCAGGTTGGTGCTGTCGGCTTCGATTTGCAAGTCGAGCGCACTGGTGGGCTTTATGGGGTAGATGTATCCGTATACGTGGCTTTTGGCAATGTCTTTCTCGCGGATACGGGCATCCAGGTAGATGCCTTTTACATCGTGGTGCCATTCGCCGTGTATGTTGGCATCGCCCAAAAGCCCCTCGTTCAAGCCGAGGTTGCGTATGAACAGGTCGGTACTCATCACCGGCTTTTTAAGTATTCCGCTGGCATATGCCGGGCCGGTGGCCTCGCCTTTGAAGTTGACACCCAGGTCGGCTATATCGAATACGTATCCTATGTTTATCTCTTTCAGGTTTAGGCGTACGGTGTCCTGAGGTTGTTCGGATACGGTTCCGTTGATTTGCAAGTGACGCTCTTTATGGCTGAAGTAGAAATTGTTGACGTGCACTTTGCCCGAGTCGACCACGATTTGCGAAGGGTGTATCTTCCATACGGTGTCGTTGAGGATTACGTTCGTTTCCTGTACGTTGACAATCGTTTTCAGGGCGGGCTTCTCTTTCTTGGCTTGGCGGGAGGATTTTGTGTGTATTTTGTCATCGCCAGCTTCTTGGGAAGAGTTGCGGACGAATTGAGTGAGGGCGGCTACCTTGCCGCTGTAAGTTACAGCGCTGCTGTTTCCCCAATTGAATACGGTTTGTATCCGGTCGTCCTTTGCCTTGGCTTCGAGGGCTACGTTTACCGCGCCGGTTGTTTTCCGGTTGGTGAAGCGGACTTTTGCCTGGAACTGTTCACCTGGATTTTCGCAGAGAACCACACCCGACTCAAAGAACTTTCCGCCGTAACTCAGCCGCGGAAAGTACCCCTCTACGCGCAGCCGTTGCGCTTTGTCGTTGAAATAGCCCTTCAGAGTAGAGTGGGTATATACTTTCAGCGGTATCTGGAATACGGTGGAGAGTATCTCCGTATCGTAGATATGGAGGTCGAAATGGAAATTGTTTTCTGTTTTCTGCGGTTTCTTGGCGGGTTGTATCAGAGCCGGGATGTAACGCCGCATGATGTTGAGCACGCTGGCGGGCAATGTCTGATAGGAATAGTCGCCTTCGATAGTGCCGCGCAGGAAATTGGAACTGATAGTCAGCCGTTTCTGACGCTCATCGCCCTGAGTAGCGGCAATCCGCAGGTTGTCCATGAAGAAGTTCTGTTCCGGGGCAATGTATTGGAGACTGTCGACGTTGATTTCACCGTTCATGTCGTTGATGGAGCTACCGGTGAAGTCGGCTTTTATCTTTACGGCCAATTCCGTGTCCTTGTATTTGGGCGTGAGGTGCAGGGTGTTGGGGCGGAAATGGTCGATAGCGGCACGGAAGTTGAAGGTGGGTGTCTTGCCGGCAGTATTGATAGAGCCGCTCAGTTGTATGGCGCCGTTTTCGTCGTTGAGCGATACGTTACCGTTGAAGCCGCCTTGCTTATATTCTCCGTCCAAAGTGATGTCTTCGTAGGTATAGTCACTGTAGTCTATGGATGCCACCAGCCCTTTCATGGTAATGGCGGGGTATCTTTGGGCGTAATGGTTGCCTTTGACGTCCATGTTGAAGGTGACTTTTCCAAACTTGTCGTTGTTCAGCATCCTGCCCAGTTCGAATCCGGTTGTCTTTACCGCACCCGAATAAGCGAAATAGCCCTTGTCTTTGTCGGAACTGAGTTTGACGTCTGTCTTGATGGTGCCTATATCCGTGCGGACTTCGCCATAGGTCACCAGGTCCGTGAAGTATCCGGAAATCTCTCCACGGAAAGATACCGTGCCCAGATTCTGCAATACCGGAGGAACTCCTTTGTAATCTTTACTCAGGTTGCGTACAAAGAATGCAATGCCGTCCGGGTCGGCATATAAATTGGACAGATTGCCGAATATGTATGCATCTTGCGGATGAGACAGGTCCTGCAGGGATACATTGCCTTTCAGCAGGAAGTGGTCGTTGGAAGAGATAAGCAGCTTCGGGCAGTTGAGCCGGTTGACCGTTCCGGCGGCTTCCATTTCCAACTTCAACTTCTCCTTGAAGGGCTTGAAGGCAGGCACGAATGCCGATATATCCTGTAATGCTACTTCCGAAGGCAGCATACGGAACGAAAAACGGACATCATCGGTGAAATGGCCGAGTGACTCCAGGCTGTCGTATTCCATACGGATGGTATCCATTGCCAAAGAGGTGTTGGGCAAATCTATGGCGAAGTTCTCTATCCGCATCTTCCGGTCGTTGGCTATTATCTTCAGACTCAGTTTTTTCAGTTCGAAGCCGGAGTGCTCCTCTTCAACGCTCATCCGCTTGATGGCAGCGTTGACCGAGTCGTTCTGGAGTGCTTTCAGCGAGATGTTGGCAAGAATGTTGGACAGGCGGATGTGTTGCGGGTTGAACTTGCCCGGAGTGCTTTCGGCCGACAACACATCGTAAGATACCTTTCCGCGCCGTATCAGGAGTGAGTTGATGCGCAGGTCCAGATTGCTCTTCTTCTTGACGGTGTCTTTAGAAGCGAAAGCATCGAGCACGAATTGGAAGTTGGTGCTTGCCTGGGGAGTAGGTCTTTCCAGATTGGCATTGAAACTGAAAAGCTGTACGTTGCCGATGGATATCTTTCCGCTGAATAGCGGCAGTATCTCGAACTTAGCGGACAGACGGCCTATTTTCAGCAACTCTTTTCCCGATTGGTCGTTCAGTACCAGGTCGTCGATGATAATCCGGTTCAGCAGTCCTATGTTTATCCGCCCTACTGTGAGCTCGCTGCCTAATACGGTGCTCAGCTCCTTGGCAACGAGTACAGACATGCGGTGCTGGACATAAGGAATGTTCAGCAGCAAAATTATTCCGATATAGAGTCCTAACACTATACCGATTATCCAGCGTACTGTCGTTTTCAGCGTTCTGATAGGCGGTTATTTTTTTAATTCAGCCAACAAAAATATGAAATAATACGTTATGGATACTACTTTTATCACTACTTTTGCAGCGTTTAAACGTAAATAAACACTATGAGTACAATAATCTTAGGAATTGAATCTTCATGTGATGATACTTCCGCAGCGGTCATCAAGGACGGCTACCTGCTGTCGAATGTCGTTGCCAGTCAGGCTGTTCACGAAGCTTATGGCGGGGTAGTGCCCGAACTGGCTTCGCGTGCGCATCAACAGAATATAGTGCCGGTGGTGCACGAGGCTTTGAAACGTGCCGGAGTTACCAAGGAAGAATTAAGTGCCGTGGCGTTTACGCGCGGTCCGGGACTGATGGGGTCTTTGCTGGTGGGTGTGTCCTTTGCCAAAGGGTTCGCCCGTGCGTTGGGGATACCTATGATAGATGTCAATCACTTGACCGGACATGTATTAGCTCATTTTATTAAAGCGGAAGGTGAAGAGAATGTGCAGCCGGAATTTCCTTTCCTTTGCCTGCTGGTTTCCGGTGGCAACTCTCAGATTATTTTAGTAAAGGCCTACAACGACATGGAAATTCTGGGGCAGACAATTGATGATGCCGCAGGTGAAGCCATCGACAAATGCTCCAAAGTAATGGGGCTGGGCTATCCCGGCGGACCGATTATCGACCGGCTTGCCCGCCAGGGAAATCCTAAAGCCTTTACTTTCAGTAAACCGCATATTCCCGGACTGGATTACAGCTTCAGCGGCTTGAAGACTTCGTTTCTGTATTCCTTGCGCGACTGGATAAAGGATGACCCCGATTTCATCGAACATCACAAGACAGACCTGGCAGCGTCGCTGGAAGCTACCGTTGTCGATATTCTGATGGATAAGTTGCGTAAAGCGGCAAAACAGTACAAGATAAAGGATGTGGCCGTTGCAGGTGGTGTATCGGCAAACAACGGTCTGCGTAACTCATTCCGCGAACATGCTGAGAAGTATGGATGGAATATTTTCATTCCCAAATTCAGCTATACAACGGATAATGCTGCAATGATTGCCATAACCGGATACTTCAAGTATCTGGATAAGGATTTCTGTCCGATGGAAGCGCCGGCTTATTCACGTGTCACTTTATAAGGAAAAAGTATATTGCATATATATAATAAGGTATGAAGACGGAAGAGAAGGTAGGGGAACTGCTGAAAGCAAAGAATTTCTCCCTTTCCACCGCTGAAAGTTGTACCGGTGGCGGAATAGCTGCCTTGATAACTTCGGTTCCAGGGAGCTCGGAGTATTTTAAAGGCGGAATTGTGGCGTATTCCAACGAAATAAAGGCGGATTTGCTCCATGTTTCTGTCGAAACGCTGGCGCAGTACGGTGCAGTGAGCAGGGAGACGGTTGTTGAAATGGTGAAAGGTGCGATGAAAACGTTGAAAACGGATTGCGCGGTTGCTACTTCGGGAATTGCCGGCCCCGGTGGCGGTACACCGGAGAAACCGGTAGGTACTGTGTGGATAGCGGCTGCCTGCAAAAACGAAATTGTAACCATGAAGCAGGAAGGCGATCGCGGAAGGGCGGAAAATGTACAGTCGGCTATTCAAAATGCGCTGTTTATGCTCTGTAGTATGCTGAAATGAGGAAAAAATATTCTCGTGCAACGAATTATTTTAGGAAAAACTTGTTTCGTAACGATAAAAGTGCTTACTTTGCGCTCTGTTTGAAATAAGTATAGATAAAAACTATAAAATAAAGATAGAAATGTCGAAGATTTGTCAAATTACCGGAAAGAAAGCCATGATTGGCAACAATGTTTCACACTCAAAGAGAAGAACAAAAAGAACCTTTGATTTGAACTTGTTTAACAAGAAATTCTATTATGTAGAACAGGACTGCTGGATCAGTCTGAGCATTTGCGCCAACGGTCTGCGCATTATTAACAAAAAAGGTTTGGATGCTGCTTTGAAGGATGCAGTAGCTAAGGGTTATTGTGATTGGAAAAGCATTAAAGTAATTGGCTAAAAGTAGAGGAGAATAACTGATTATGGCAAAGAAAGCAAAAGGTAACAGAGTACAGGTGATTCTGGAATGCACAGAACACAAGGATAGCGGTATGCCGGGAACTTCTCGTTACATTACAACGAAGAACAGAAAGAACACTACCGAGAGACTGGAGTTGAAGAAATACAACCCGATTCTGAAGAGAGTAACAGTACACAAGGAAATTAAATAATAATAGTATAACCCATGGCAAAGAAAACAGTAGCAAGTTTGCACGATGGTTCTAAGGAAGGTCGTGCTTATACGAAGGTTATCAAGATGGTTAAGTCTCCGAAGACCGGTGCTTACATCTTCGATGAGCAAATGGTTCCTAACGAAAAAGTACAGGACTTTTTCAAGAAATAAGATAAATGCAGTTGCTGCAAGGCACTGATTACTTATAAAGCTCCTCTCGCCGATATATCGGCGGGGGGATTTTTTTTGCTATTAAATCGTTTCGGCTTTTATTATTTGTTAATTTTGTTATATCTTTGTGGCATAATGTATTGTACAAAAAAGTAGACTATGGGATTTTTTAGTTTTTTCTCAAAAGAAAAGAAGGAGACATTAGATAAAGGATTATCTAAAACAAAAGAGAGTGTGTTCGGGAAGATTGCCCGTGCTATAGCCGGTAAATCGAAAGTGGATGATGAGGTGCTGGATAATCTGGAAGAGGTGTTGATTACTTCGGATGTGGGCGTAGAAACTACGTTGAAGATTATAGAACGTATCGAGAAGCGTGCTGCAGACGAGAAATATATGAATGCGAAGGAGCTGAATGTGATTCTGCGCGATGAAATCGCTGCTTTGCTCACAGAGAACAACTCGGATGATGTGGACGACTTTGAAACTCCTGTTGCGAAGAAGCCATACGTGATTATGGTAGTGGGAGTGAATGGTGTAGGAAAAACCACGACTATAGGCAAACTGGCTTATCAGTTTAAGAAAGCCGGCAAATCCGTTTATCTGGGTGCTGCCGATACTTTCCGTGCGGCGGCGGTGGAGCAGCTGGTTATCTGGGGCGAACGTGTGGGAGTTCCCGTTATCAAGCAGAAAATGGGTGCTGACCCTGCTTCTGTGGCATTTGATACTTTGAGTTCAGCGGTAGCCAATAATGCCGATGTGGTGATTATAGATACCGCCGGACGTCTGCATAATAAAGTGGGTCTGATGAACGAGCTGACCAAAATTAAGAATGTAATGAAGAAGGTTGTGCCGGATGCTCCGAATGAGGTATTGCTTGTTTTGGACGGCTCCACCGGACAGAACGCATTTGAGCAGGCCAAGCAGTTTACTTTGGCAACGGAGGTTACGGCAATGGCTGTAACCAAGCTGGATGGAACGGCTAAAGGCGGTGTTGTAATCGGAATCTCCGACCAGTTTAAGATTCCGGTAAAGTACATCGGTCTGGGAGAAGGTATAGAGGACTTGCAGGTGTTCCGTAAAAAAGAGTTTGTCGATTCGTTGTTCGGAGGGAATGCATGAAACGGAAAACCATTGATATCATAACATTAGGCTGCTCTAAAAATTTAGTGGACTCGGAGCATTTGATGCGCCAGTTGGAGGAAGCGGGTTTTCATGTGACGCATGATGCCGAGCGTCCGAAAGGAGAGATTGCCGTAATTAATACCTGCGGTTTCATCGGCGATGCAAAAGAGGAGTCCATCAATATGATTCTTGAATTTGCACAGGCCAAGGAAGAAGGCGAACTGGAGAAACTCTATGTCATGGGTTGCCTTTCGGAACGTTACCTGAAGGAACTGGCGATTGAGATTCCTCAGGTGGATAAGTTTTACGGCAAGTTCAATTGGAAAGAGTTGCTGCAGGACTTGGGTAAGGCATACCATGAGGAGCTGCACATAGAGCGTACACTGACCACTCCCCAGCATTATGCCTATCTGAAAATATCGGAAGGGTGCGACCGCAAATGCTCTTATTGTGCCATTCCTATTATTACGGGCCGGCATGTGTCGCGTCCTATGGAAGAAATTCTGGACGAGGTGAAGTATCTTGTGGCCCGCGGAGTGAAAGAGTTTCAGGTTATTGCGCAGGAGTTGACCTATTATGGCGTAGATTTATATAAGAGGCAGATGTTGCCCCAATTAATCGAAAAAATCTCGGAAATTCCGGGTGTGGAATGGATACGTTTGCATTATGCTTATCCGGCTCATTTCCCGATGGATTTATTCCGTGTGATGCGCGAGCGTCCCAATGTATGTAAATATATGGATATTGCCTTGCAGCATATCAGTGATAATATGCTGGAAAAAATGCGCCGTCATGTTACCAAAGAGGATACTTATCGGCTGATAGAAAAGTTCCGTGAAGAAGTGCCGGGAATTCATTTGCGTACTACGCTTATGGTGGGGCATCCAGGAGAAACGGAAGCTGACTTTGAAGAGTTGAAGGAGTTTGTCCGCAAGGTGCGCTTCGATAGAATGGGGGCATTTGCATATTCCGAGGAGGAAGGTACGTATGCCGCTGCCCATTACGAAGACAGCATTCCTCAAGAAGTAAAGCAAGCCCGGTTGGATGAATTGATGTCCATCCAGCAAGGTATTTCCGCCGAACTGAGCGCGGCAAAGATAGGCAGGCAGATGAAAGTGATAATTGACCGTTTGGAAGGTGATTACTATATCGGACGTACGGAGTTCGATTCTCCCGAAGTAGATCCGGAAGTGCTGATTGAATGTGGTGATGAACCGTTGGAGATTGGCGGCTTTTATCGGGTAGAGATAATAAATTCCGATGATTTCGACCTTTTTGGACGGATTATTTAAACATTTCCTTTCGTACTTCTTGTGTATGTGGGGAAGATTTGCTAATATAGCACCGTAGTTCACAATTTTAAAGCTTGGATTTTGAATAACAAAGAATTTACTTCGGAATTGTCACGCAGGTTGGGGTATACTTTGAAGGATACTTCGGAATTGGTTACATCTTTACTGTCGGATATGACGCGGCAACTGGAAGAAGGAAATACGATTTCCATACAAGGCTTTGGAACATTCGAAGTGAAAAAGAAAGCGGAACGTATATCCGTAAATCCAACAACCAAACAGCGTATGCTGGTTCCACCTAAACTGGTGCTGACTTATAAACCCAGTACCTTGCTAAAGGATAAGTTTAAGTAATCTTTCTTTTAAAATCTTCCATATTATGAATGAAAAACTAAACATACAGGATCTGATTGACTTGCTGGCTGAAAAGCATGGCATGAGCAAGAAGAATGCCGATAGTTTTGTGAAAGAGTTTTTCCAACTGATTGAAGAAGCGTTGGAAAAAGACAAGTATGTGAAGATTAAAGGCCTGGGCGCTTTTAAACTGATTGATGTGGAAAGCCGGGAGAGTGTAAATGTCAATACTGGGGAACGCTTTGAGATACAGGGCCATACCAAAGTCTCATTTACTCCGGAGCCTGCTCTGAAAGATATTATCAATAAGCCGTTTGCGCATTTTGAAACAGTAGTGCTCAATGAAGGTACTGTTTTAGAAGATACCCCTGTAGATAGTGGCAGTGAGGAAGATGAAGATACGGAGCAGAAAGTGGAAGATGTTGTGCCGGAAGTGGTTGCCGGTAGTACGGTTGAGATACCGGAGATTGCGGAAAAAAACGATAGTCCTGTCGAATCGGAACCTGTAGAAGAAACCGTTGCTCCTGTGGAGACTGTGGCTTCGGAGGAAGTTAATGAAGAGAGGGTGGAGGTTATCAAAACTGCCGGCCCGGCTGAATCTTCCGCAATGAAATACTTCATTGCCATCGTGGCTCTTGTGGTATTGCTATGTGCAGGAACCGTCGCTTATTTGTATTATCCTGATTGGTTTGACGGACTATCGGCTGAACAGCCTGTGGAGGAAACCGCTGGCAATGAAGCTGGCAATGAGGCAGGTAATACGGCTTTGATGGATAGTGTCGGTGTTAAGGATAGTGTGGCGATTGCCGTAAAAGATACTGTGTCGAAGAAGCTGATTGCTGAGCCTGTAATAAAACAGCAGGAAGCGCCGGTTGCCGTCAAACAGCCTGTGGCAGCTGCTACATCTGCTTCCCAGCCGAAAAAACAGAAGAAAGTTGAGTATGTACCCGATTCTACCAATTATACCATTGCAGGAACGCAGGCGACATACACGATAAAGCCGGGTGAGACATTGACCAGAGTGGCTCTTCGTTTTTATGGAACTAAAGCGTTATATCCATATATAGTAAAGCATAATCCGGACGTTATCAAAAAACCGGATAATGTACCTGCGGGCACAACAATAAAGATACCTAAATTAGTGAAGAAGCAGTAAAAAGATACTGCTTCTTTTTTGTTAAATACTCAGAGCTTGTTTAAAAATTCTTGAAGAAGTATTTTTTTCAGTTCCTTTTGAGTTTCTTCCCGGTCTGTTTTCCTCTTTTTATCCGTTACATAGCCTGCTATGCTCTTAGTAAAAACAGAAAAATATTTTCAAAGAAGAACTCTTGAAAAGAATGCTGAACAAAATTAAACAGGCTCTAAACTCTATGAAAGTAGTTTAATCTAAAGGTTTCACATTGTTTTTTAATAAAAATTAGTTGCTATGGTTAATTTATTCCCGTACTTTTGGAAGCGAATTATAATTACCGGTGTATGGCCGGGCGAAAACGAAAAATTAAACATTAAAATACATTGATTTATGGCTGAAACAATTGATATCCGCGAATTGAACGAGCGGATTGAAAGACAAAGTGCTTTCGTTACCAATCTTACTACGGGCATGGACCAGGTTATTGTAGGACAAAAGCACCTGGTAGAGTCGTTGTTAATCGGTTTGTTGTCTGACGGACATGTGTTGTTGGAAGGTGTGCCCGGTTTGGCAAAAACATTGGCTATCAAAACGCTGGCTTCATTGATTGATGCACAATATAGCCGTATTCAGTTTACACCTGACTTGTTGCCGGCGGACGTTATCGGTACGATGGTTTACAGCCAGAAAGATGAAACTTTTCAGGTAAAGAAAGGACCTGTATTTGCTAATTTTGTATTGGCCGATGAAATTAACCGTGCTCCGGCCAAGGTGCAAAGTGCTTTATTGGAAGCTATGCAGGAACGTCAGGTTACCATAGGTAAGGAAACATTCAGACTGCCTGAACCTTTTTTGGTGCTTGCAACTCAGAATCCTATCGAACAAGAGGGTACGTATCCGTTGCCTGAAGCGCAGGTAGACCGTTTCATGCTGAAGGTAGTTATCGACTATCCTAAACTGGAAGAAGAAAAATTAATTATACGCCAGAATATAAACGGAGAAAGACTGAATGTAAAGCCTATTCTGAAAGCAGACGAGATTATCGAAGCGCGTAAGGTTGTACGTCAGGTATATCTGGATGAAAAGATTGAAAAATATATTGTCGATATTGTATTTGCAACCCGTTATCCGGAGAAGTATGATTTGAAGGAGCTGAAAGATATGATCGGATTCGGCGGTTCGCCTCGTGCATCTATCAATCTGGCATTGGCGGCACGCAGTTATGCCTTCATCAAACGCCGTGGCTATGTTATCCCGGAAGATGTGCGCGCAGTGGCACATGATGTATTGCGCCACCGCATCGGCCTGACTTATGAAGCTGAAGCAAGCAATATGACTTCGGATGAAATCGTCAGCAAAATATTGAATAAGGTTGAAGTGCCCTAATGTAAACAATTTGTTTACTATTTATGTATTACTGAATGGAAACAACTGATTTATTAAAAAAAGTCCGTCAGATTGAGATAAAGACGCGCGGATTGTCCAATAATATTTTTGCGGGCCAGTATCACTCGGCTTTCAAAGGTAGAGGTATGGCTTTTTCCGAAGTGCGTGAGTATCAGTTTGGTGACGATATACGCGACATAGACTGGAATGTAACGGCTCGTTTTCATAAACCCTTTGTGAAGGTGTTTGAAGAAGAACGTGAACTGACTGTAATGTTGCTGGTAGATGTTTCCGGTAGTCTGGAGTTCGGTACTGTGAAGCAGATGAAGAAAGATATGGTGACGGAAATAGCTGCTACATTGGCTTTTTCCGCCATTCAAAATAATGATAAAATCGGTGTCATCTTTTTTTCAGACCGGATAGAAAAGTTTATTCCACCCAAGAAGGGACGTAAACATATACTATATATCATTCGCGAATTGCTTGATTTCCGTCCGGAAAGTCGCCGGACCAATATCCGTCTCGGCTTGGAGTATCTTACGAATGTTATGAAGCGTCGTTGTACGGCTTTTGTCTTATCGGACTTCATCGACCAGGAGAGTTTTAAAAATGCCATGACTATTGCCAATCGGAAGCATGATGTTGTGGCTATTCAGGTATACGACCGCCGTGTAGAGGAGTTGCCTGCTGTGGGGCTGATGAAAATAAAAGATGCGGAAACGGGGCATGAACAATGGATTGATACTTCTTCGCGTGCCGTACGGCGTGCTCATCGTGATTGGTGGGTGAATAAGCAGACGGAACTGAATGATACATTTACTAAGAGCAATGTAGATAATGTGTCAGTACGTACGGACCAGGATTATGTGAAAGCATTGATGAATTTATTTGCGAAAAGAAACTAATCGGAGAATGAAAAGATATTTATTTCTGATAACGCTGTTGACAGCATTGACGGGTAGGGTAATAGCCCAGTCGGTGACAGTGGATGCTACAATTGATTCCTTGCAAATCCTTATCGGGGAGCAGGCAAAGATTAAGCTTCAGGTTTCATTGGACACTGATAAGCGCGCTATTCTTCCTGCTTATACAGATACTTTGGTGCGTGGAGTGGAAATTGTTGATATAGCTAAGCCCGATACACAGATGCTGAATGACGGCAGACGCTCGTTGATAACTCAGGAGTACACCGTAACTTCCTTTGACTCGGCATTATATTATTTGCCCCCAATGGAGGTGCTTGTTGATAATAAGGCATATCGCTCCAAAGCTTTGGCATTGAAAGTGTATTCCATGCCGGTAGATACGTTGCATCCCGATCAGTTTTTTGGTCCTAAACCCGTAATGAAAGCACCTTTTGCATGGGAAGACTGGTATATGTCTATCGCTTGTGCTGTATTGTTTGTGCCGTTCCTGTTGCTGCTTATCTATCTTGTGAAACGTATTCGCGATAACAAACCGATAATTCGCAAGGTGAAGGTAGAACCGAAACTGCCGCCACATCAGTTGGCTATGCAGGAAATAGAACGTATCAAAGGTGAGAAAGTATGGCAGAAAGGACAATCGAAGGAGTATTATACAGAATTGACAGATGCTATTCGTACTTATATAAAAGACCGTTTCGGTTTCAATGCATTGGAAATGACTTCCTCTGAAATCATTGATAAACTATTGGAAATGAATGATAAAAATGCAATATCGGATTTGCGTATTCTGTTCCAAACCGCGGATTTAGTGAAGTTTGCCAAACATAATCCACTGATGAATGAGAATGACGCAAATTTGATTAATGCGATTGACTTTATCAATGAAACAAAGGAAAAAGAAGATGAAAATGCCAAGCCGCAGCCTACTGAAATTACTATCATTGAAAAACGTTCCTTGCGTACCAAGATACTGCTTGGTGCAGGTATCGTTGCTTTAACGGCAGCACTTGTCGGTTCACTGATATATATAGGTTTGGAGCTGTATAACTATTTTGCCTGAAAGTAAAAGCAGGGAGATACGCTTCAATCATAATCATAATTTGTAAAATTGTAAATATCATGGTTTTTGCCAATATTGAATATTTATTTTTGCTGCTGTTGCTTATACCTTATATAGTATGGTATATCATGAGGCGGAAGAATAGTGAAGCCACGCTTCAGATTTCAGACGCTCGTGTATATGCGCATGCTCCCAAGAGCTATAAGAATTACTTGCTGCATGCACCGTTTGCATTGAGGATAATAGCTTTAACCTTGATTATTCTCGTTTTAGCCAGACCGCAAACTACCGATAGCTGGCAGAATAGTGAAATAGAGGGTATTGATATAATGCTTGCCATAGACGTTTCTACCAGTATGTTGGCTGAAGATTTGAAGCCGAATCGCCTGGAAGCGGCCAAGGATGTGGCGGCAGAGTTTATCAATGGCCGTCCGAATGACAATGTCGGCATCACGCTATTCGCCGGAGAAAGTTTTACGCAATGTCCGTTGACGGTAGACCATGCCGTGCTTTTGAATTTGATAAAGGACGTAAAATGTGGTCTTATTGAGGATGGTACGGCAGTGGGTATGGGTATTGCCAATGCGGTTACCCGGCTGAAAGACAGCAAAGCCAAATCGAAAGTGATTATTCTTTTAACAGACGGCACGAATAATAGAGGAGATATTTCTCCGTTGACGGCTGCCGAGATAGCTAAAAGTTTCGGTATCCGTGTTTATACTATCGGTGTAGGTACTAACGGTATGGCTCCATATCCTTATCCGGTAGGTGGAACCGTGCAGTATGTCAATATGCCGGTTGAGATTGACGAAAAGACCCTGACACAAATTGCCGGAACAACGGATGGTAATTATTTTCGCGCCACGAGCAATTCGAAGTTGAAAGAGGTATACGAGGAAATAGATAAGCTGGAGAAAACGAAACTGAACGTAAAAGAATACAGCAAGCGTCAGGAAGAGTATCGCTGGTTTGCACTGGCAGCTTTCTTATGTGTGCTATTGGAAGTTCTGTTACGTAATTCAATATTGAAGAAGATACCATAGTATACGCATCCTTTTTCTCAGGATATTGTATCTTGTACAAGTTTAGTAAATAGTAAATCGTAAAAATAATAAATAAAGAAATGTTTCGATTTGAAGAACCTGCATATTTGTACTTGTTGCTGTTGTTGCCCTTGTTAGCAGCCTTCTACTTGTATTCCAATTATCGGCGACGGAAGAATATCCGCAAATTCGGTGATCCGGAACTGATGGCACAGTTGATGCCGGATGTATCCAAGTATCGTCCGGATGTGAAGTTTTGGATGGTATTTGTTGCTATCGGTCTGTTTTCTGTATTGTTGGCGCGTCCTCAGTTTGGTTCTAAACTGGAAACAGTGAAGCGTCAGGGAGTTGAAGTGATGATTGCATTAGATATTTCCAATTCGATGCTGGCACAAGATGTACAGCCCAGTCGTTTGCAGAAGGCAAAGAGACTTGTAGCGCAGTTGGTGGATAAAATGGAGAATGATAAAGTAGGTATGATTGTTTTTGCAGGTGATGCATTTACACAGCTTCCTATTACAAGCGATTATATATCAGCCAAGATGTTTTTGGAATCTATAGATCCTTCATTGATTTCCAAACAAGGTACAGCAATCGGGGCAGCCATTAATTTGGCTTCCCGTAGTTTTACCCCGCAGGAGGGGGTAGGGCGTGCGGTGATTGTCATTACCGATGGTGAAAATCATGAAGGTGGTGCAGTGGAAGCCGCTAAGGATGCCGCAGAAAAAGGTATTCAGGTGAATGTTCTTGGTGTAGGTATGCCTGAGGGAGCTCCCATCCCGGCAGAAGGAACAAATGATTATCGTCGCGACCGTGACGGGAACGTGATTGTAACCCGTTTGAACGAACAGATGTGTCAGGAGATAGCTAAGGCGGGCAATGGTATCTATGTGCGTGTAGATAATACAAATGGCGCTCAAAAGGCGATTAGCCGGGAAATTAATAAAATGGCGAAAGCTGATGTGGAAACACAGGTATACACAGAGTTTAATGAGCAGTTCCAGGCTGTGGCATGGATTATTCTGTTGCTTTTGTTGGCAGAAATGCTGGTATTGGAGCGCAAGAACCCTCTGTTCCGTAATATTCATTTGTTTTCCAATAAGAAATGATGCGTATGTTACAGAAAAAATATATAAGCTTTTTTTTATTGCTGCTAATGGCAGCTACAGCTTCGGCTCAGAAAGCCGAACGTGATTTTATCCGTAAAGGGAACCGTTTTTTTAAAGATAGCGTGTATGTGGATGCGGAGGTAAATTATCGTAAAGCTTTGGAGACGAATCCTCAGTCTACAGTCTCAATGTTTAATTTGGGGAATACATTGGCTCAGCAGAATAAACTGCAAGAGGCTATGGAACAATATGTTGCCGCTACAAAAATAGAAAAGGACAAGAATGATTTAGCGCAAATCTATCATAATATGGGGGTGATTTTTCAATCACAGAAAGATTATGGCAAAGCGGTAGAAGCATATAAGCAGTCATTACGCAATAACCCGAAAGATGATGAAACACGTTATAATTTGGCTTTGTCGCAAAAGATGCTGAAAGACCAGCAGCAGAATCAGCAAAACCAGGACCAGAATAAACAGCAGCAACAGGAC
Source organism: Bacteroides sp. NSJ-48 (assembly GCF_014287405.1). Lineage (NCBI taxonomy): Bacteria > Pseudomonadati > Bacteroidota > Bacteroidia > Bacteroidales > Bacteroidaceae > Bacteroides > Bacteroides sp. NSJ-48. The sequence goes on from NZ_JACOOD010000044.1 coordinate 17,507, forward strand.
CAGCAGGAGGATAAAAAGGACCAAAATAAAGATCAACAGCAGAATAAAGACCAACAACAACCGCCGCAACCACAGAAAAAGGACAGTGAGATGTCTAAAGAGAATGCTGAGCAGCTTTTAAATTCTGTGATGCAAGATGAAAAAGATGTGCAGGATAAAGTAAAGAAACAGCAGGTTATTCAAGGTGGTCGTTTGGAAAAAGATTGGTAATAAATATAACAGGAAGTAATATATGAGAAAAATAATTGTCTTATGGATGGTGCTGATGATAGTCAGTTTGCGTGCTTTTGCAGATAGCAAGGTTTCGTTTACTGCATCTGCACCTGATGTTGTGGCAGTAGGTGATCAATTCAGACTGTCATATACAGTGACCACACAGAAAGTGAGAGATTTCCGGGCTCCTTCTATAAAAGGTTTTGATGTACTGATGGGGCCCAGTCGTTCACAACAGAAGAGTGTGCAAGTTATCAATGGGCAGACAACCTCTACAAGTAGCATAACATTTACTTATATATTGATGGCTACGGCTGAAGGTAGTTTTACTATACCCGGGGCTACTATAACGGCAGAGGGCAATCAGATGGTTTCCAATTCTGTGCACGTAAAAGTACTTCCTGCTGATAGAACAAGTGGAGGGGCTTCCGGAAACAGCGGAAGACAAAGTGGTTCTGCAAGCCGTGCTTCATCAGGAACGTCAGTATCGAATAATGATTTGTTTATTACAGCTACTGCCAATAAGACGAACCTGTATGAGCAAGAGGCTCTCTTGTTAACATATAAGATATATACTTTAGTAGACTTGAGAGGTTTTGACAACGTGAAACTTCCCGATTTTAAAGGCTTTCATTCTCAGGAAGTCGAATTGCCTAATGACCGTAAATGGAGTCTTGAACACTATAAAGGAAGAAACTATCAGACGACTGTATATCGCCAATTTGTATTATTTCCGCAACAACCGGGAAAAATAACGATTGATGCGGCACGTTTTGATGCATCTATAGCCAAGGTTACTCATGTGGACGATCCTTTCGAAGCTTTCTTCAATGGTGGTTCTAATTACGTAGAAGTAAAGAAGACATTAATGACTCCTAAATTGGTTGTTGATGTAAAAGCTTTACCGGATGGTAAGCCTTCGGGATTTTCTGGAGGAGTGGGAGAATTCAGTATTTCTTCTTCTATAAATAGTACGAATGTTAAGACAAACGATGCTGTTACAGTGAGGCTTGTTATTTCGGGTACGGGTAATCTGAAATTAATCTCTACTCCGGAAGTTAAATTCCCAGAAGACTTTGAAGTCTATGACCCGAAGGTTGATAATAAGTTCCGTTTGACAAATGCCGGACTTTCCGGCAGTCAGGTGATTGAGTATCTTGCCATTCCCCGTAATGCGGGAACATATAAGATTCCTGCTGTAAAGTTCAGCTATTTCGATATTAAATCTCGTACATACAAGACTTTAACGACCGAGGAATACGAACTCCATGTAGAAAAGGGAAGTGGTAATGCAGCTCAGACTATTGCCAATTTTACTAATAAAGAAGATTTGAAAGTTTTGAATGAGGACATACGTTATATCAAGCAGAATAACGTAACCCTTTCTCAAAAAGGAGATTTCTTCTTCGGTTCTTTGGCTTATTGGCTGTTTTACATAGTGCCCGGCATTGCATTTGTCCTGTTCTTCATAGTTTATCGTAAACAGATTGCAGCCAATGCCAATGTTGCCAAAATGCGTACGAAGAAAGCAAATAAAGTTGCAGTGAAACGTATGAAGTTAGCGGGGAAATTGTTGGCAGATAACAAGAAAGATGCATTTTACGATGAAGTATTGAAAGCATTGTGGGGATATATTAGCGATAAATTGAGTATTCCGGTTTCACGTTTATCTAAAGATAATGTTGAGGGAGAGCTTCGCAATTACGGTGTTGATGATGCACTGATAAAAGATTTCCTTGATGCATTGAACAATTGTGAGTTTGCCCGTTTTGCTCCCGGAGATGATAATCAGGCTATGGATAAAGTTTATTCAGATTCTTTGGAAGTTATCAGTAAAATGGAAAACTCTATAAAACATTAAATTGGGAGGTATAATGATGAAGAAAGTAATATCCTTAGCATTTGGTCTACTGATAGGATTAGCTGTTTGGGCGCAAGGAACGGCAGATACTTCGGCTTCTGCCAAAGATTCTGTGTCTATAGGTTCGCATACGGAATTTTCTGCAACTAAATCAGTTGACAATGTTACGAAAGCACAAGGTGACAGTGCATATATGCGTAATGATTATGCTTCTGCCATTCAAATATATGAGAGCTTATTGAAAAAAGGTGAAGCCGCTGAAGTTTATTATAATTTGGGTAATAGCTATTATAAAGCAGACGATATAGCAAAGGCTATTTTAAATTATGAACGCGCTTTGTTATTGCAACCGGGTAATGCAGATATTCGCGCTAATTTGGAAATAGCACGTTCCAAGACGATAGATAAGGTAGTTTCTGTACCTGATATATTTTTTGTAGCTTGGGTTAAGTCATTGACAAATTGTTTAAGTGTAGATGCTTGGGCTAAATTAGGTATTGTGTTTTTTATTCTTTTGCTTATCTCGTTTTCCCTATTCTTTTTTTCCAAACAGATTATCTGGAAAAAAAGCGGGTTTATAGCGGGAATTCTATTTTTAGTATTTACTGTATTAAGTAATATTTTTGCTTCGGAGCAGAAAAGTGAATTACTGGATAGGAATGATGCAATAGTCTTGTCTCCCAGTGTTACAGTACGGAGTACTCCTAGTGAAAGTGGTACTGGTTTATTCGTTCTGCATGAAGGGCATAAAATTGAAATTAAAGATAATTCCATGCGCGAATGGAAAGAGATTCGCTTGGAAGATGGTAAGGTAGGGTGGATTCCTGCTTCTGCAATAGAAGTGATTTAAGAGTATTCATTGCTGAATATAGAAGCCCGTATGAAATAAAGGAAACTATTTCCTTTTACTTCATACGGGTTCTTTTTGTATTTATGGGAATGTTAAACATATAATGGAAAAATACAGATAAATAGTTTGTTTTATCTTTTTTTTTCCTTAAGTTTATAGCGTGATAAAGAAATAACAAAGTATTAACCATTAAATTTATGAATATGAGAACGATAACATTTAATGAACTCCGTAAGATTAAAGACTCATTACCTAGTGGTAGTATGCATAGAATAGCCGATGAACTTGGACTTAATGTTGACACTGTAAGAAATTTCTTTGGCGGTCATAACTTTAAGGAGGGTAAAAGTGTTGGAATTCACTTAGAACCTGGTCCGGATGGCGGTTTAGTAATGATTGATGATACTACCGTTCTTGATCGGGCTTTAAAAATTTTAGATGAAATGGCAGGTGAAACTGCTGAACCTGTTCAGGCTTAAGAAAAGAAAGTAAAGAAGGATCCCAATTGCTGAGAAACAATTGGGATTTCTTGTTTGTTTTGTAAATAAATATAATAGACGACTTATGGAAGATAAATTAGTAACATTAGCGATTCTTACGTATGCTAAGGCACAAATACTAAAGAATGTTCTCGAAAATGAAGGTATTGAGACTTACATCCATAATGTAAATCAAATACAGCCGGTTGTATCTTCCGGTGTGCGTGTTCGTATAAAAGAAAGCGATTTACCGCATGCTTTGAAAATTACGGAAAGTTCGGCATGGTTGTCCGAAGAAGTAGTGGGAGAGAAGATGCCCCAAATAGAGAAAGGCAGTAATAAGGTCTTGATTCCTGTCGATTTTTCAAGTTATTCATTGAAAGCATGTGAGTTCGGTTTTAATTTTGCAAAAAACATAGATGCTGAAGTAGTTTTGCTTCATGTATATTTTACACCTATCTATGCGACTTCATTGCCATACGGTGATGTTTTTAACTATCAGTTGAGTGATGAAGAGAATGTCCGGAATATATTGCAGAAAGTACACTCGGATTTGAATGCTTTGTCCGATAAAGTAAAAGCTAAAGTTATATCCGGAGAGTTTCCTGATATAAAATACACTTGCGTATTGAGAGAAGGCATTCCAGAAGAAGAGATATTACGCTATTCTAAAGAAAATCGTCCGAGAATTATCATCATGGGAACGCGTGGTAAGAATCAGAAAGATATTGATTTGATTGGTAGTGTAACCGCTGAAGTTATCGAGCGTAGTCGTGTACCGGTTTTAGCCATTCCGGAGAATACACCGTTCAAAGAATTTAACGCTGTGAAACGTATTGCATTTATTACGAATTTTGACCAGCGCGACTTGATAGCTTTTGATTCATTAATCAATAGTTTAAAGCCATTTTGTTTCTCAGTTTCTTTAATACACTTAGCTGATGTAAAAGACACTTGGAATGAGATAAAGTTGGGTGGCATTAAAGAGTATTTCCAAAAACAGTATCCGCAATTGGAAATTCATTATGATGTAGTGAAGAATGATGATTTCCTTAATAGCTTGGATGAATATATTAAAACTAATCACATAGATATTATTACATTGACATCATATAAGCGAAATATATTTTCTCGTTTGTTTAATCCAGGAATTGCCAGAAAAATGATTTTCCATTCTGATACACCATTGTTGGTTATCTATGGGCGGCCTAATTGAAATGATAATTTTAATCTGTCTAGGTAAGGACGTGGGCTACCGCTAAATGCTGAATTAGTTTTAGTGGAGTCCACTTATTTTTTATCTTTTCATGGTTATACTATTACATATCCCATTTCCTATGTTTATGGTGTAATATCAATATTATGTTTAATATATGATATCATAAACTAAAATAAACCTTTATCCTTCTCTAATTTGGAAGAAAATTATACCAAAGATAGCTTACATATTCAAGCTATCTTTGGTAATAATTCAATTATTGCATCAATTTTTCTATTTCATCAAATTCAGGACCCATTTGTAAGTTATAATAAACTCTGTATAATCCATTTAGCCACAAATCTTTCTGTTCAGGTTTCAGTTCTCTTGCTTTTTCATAATTAGGTCTTGCCTTTTCATAGAAAACTTTCAGTGTAGCTTGGTCTTCTTTGTATTTTGGATTATTGACATCAGTAGTAGCTTTTTCAGAGAAATCCTGAGCTTGCAGGCAATAGATTAAGCCCAAGTTGGAATATGCTTCTGCATAATTAGGATCCACTTCAATGGTTTTGTTGTAGAATTCAATGGCTTTTTCATAATCTTTCATGTTGTGATAAAGGTATCCTTTTACGTACAAATAGAATGTGTTATTAGGATCTTTAGCCAACATATCATCTGCAAACTGCATTGCTTCGTCAAACTTGTTATTATTGCTATAATAATCAATCAGATGTCCAAAGAAGAATGAATGTTCAGGATACTTTTGGATACCATCTTTTAAGGAAGCGATCCACTTGACAGTATCACCTTGAGCTTTCAATGCTGTAGAAATAAATTCCATAGCATATTTACCCACTTCTTTGTCCTCTTTTGCATAAGGTGCATATTTCAACACGCTTGGATAATCTTCCATTTTGGCTGCAGCTAAGCTTGCATAATAAGCAATTTGGGGCAATACAGTATCTGTTTGAAGCAGATTCTCCTTTTCAAACATAGGATTGATGGCAATGTCTACATAAGTTGCGAAGAAATCCAAAGCCTCTTTATTCTTATCTAAATTAAAGAACTGGATACCACCGTTAATCAGGTTGGGACGCGCAGCTAATATAGCAGCACTGTTCGATCTTCTGAACTTATTTTTGATTTTACCTTTTTCGTTAGGAATCTGTGCAAGTTCATCGCATTTAAAGTAGTATTTGCACATATTCAGTGCGCTGTTATACACTTTAAGAGTATCATAAGGCTTTCTTAAATAAGCATTCTCCATTTCCTTTTCATTGATTCTCTTTTGAATAAAGCCGGCTACATCCCATGTTTCGGCGTTGTCTTTGGTTTCAGCATTGTTCAGAGCTTCATTGATGAGCTTCTCTGCTTGTGCAAAATCCGGTTTTACGTCGTTAGCGATGCTTTTTGCCTCTTTCACGCTCTTTTCCTGAGCGAAGGTAAAGCCTGCCGCAAGTAGTAAAACCATTGAAAATAATACTCTTTTCATGATTGTAGAAAATTTTAAATTAATATTGTGTCTATTCTTCATTTTCATTGTTTACTATATTGTTCTGAGTTTTTTCTGATGCATCGCTATCCTCTTCTGCAATGATATCCTCTTCGGTTTCCGAGGTAACTTTACATACGGATCCAATTTCATCATTACGTTTTTCAAGATTAATCAGTCGTACTCCCTGTGTAGCACGTCCCATTATACGAACATCTGCTACTTTCAGACGGATGGTGATACCCGATTTATTGATAATCATTAAATCATTCTCGTCTGTTACAGACTTGATTGTTACCAGTTTACCGGTTTTATCGGTGATATTCATAGTTTTTACACCTTTACCGCCACGGTTCGTCTTACGATAATCCTCAATATCAGAACGTTTACCGTATCCTTGTTCTGACACAACCATGATTGTCTCAGTTTCAGGGTCTTTGATGCAAATCATTCCGACAACTTCGTCTTGTCCGTCTTCATCGAGCGTCATGCCGCGTACACCGGTAGCTGTACGTCCCATTACGCGTACGGCACTTTCGTGGAAACGGATAGCACGTCCGTTGCGATTGGCAATGATAATCTCATTGTCACCGTTAGTCATGCGCACCTCGATTACGCGGTCATCTTCGCGGATTGTAATGGCATTGACACCATTTTGGCGAGGACGGGAATATTGTTCGAGCAATGTTTTCTTAATGACGCCATTCTTTGTGCAGAACAGTACATAATGACTGTTGATGAAATCCTGGTCGTTCAGGTTCTTCACGCGCAGGTATGCATTTACGGCGTCATCAGAGTCTATATTCAACAGGTTCTGAATGGCGCGTCCCTTAGAGTTTTTGGTTCCTTCGGGTATCTCATATACTTTCAGCCAATAGCACTTGCCTTTTTGAGTGAAGAACATCATGGTATTGTGCATTGTTGCAGGATATATATGTTCTACAAAGTCCTCATCGCGTGTCTCTGTTCCCTTAGAACCTACCCCACCGCGGTTTTGGGCACGGAATTCGCTTAACGGCGTACGCTTGATATATCCCATATGAGAAATGGTAATAATCATTTCATCGTCTGCATAGAAATCTTCCGGGTTGAATTCTTCCGACGAATAAACTATTTCAGAGCGGCGTTCATCACCGTATTTAGTTTTAATCTCGATTAATTCATCTTTGATAACCTTGCGGCAGAGTTCGTCGTTAACAAGGATTTCTTCCAGATAAGCAATCTGCTTTTGGATTTCCTCATACTCGGCATGGAGTTGGTCCTGCATGAGTCCGGTTAACTGGCGCAGACGCATTTCTACGATGGCGCGCGATTGGATTTCAGTTAATTCAAAACGCTCCATCAAACCGCTGATTGCGTCATTCGGAGTTTTGGCGGCACGGATGATTTTGATTACCTCGTCAATATTGTCCGATGCGATAATCAAACCTTCTAAGATATGGGCACGTTCTTTAGCCTTGCGCAAATCATATTGTGTACGGCGGATAACTACGTCGTGACGATGCTCTACGAAATACTTGATGAGGTCTTTCAGGTTCAGCAAGCGAGGACGTCCGTGTACCAATGCTACGTTGTTTACGCCGAAGGAAGTCTGCAACAATGTCATCTTGTAGAGCTTGTTCAGCACTACGCTGGCGTTGGCATCGCGTTTTACGTCGATGACGATGCGCATACCTTCGCGGTCAGACTCGTCGTTGGCATTGGAAATGCCCTCTATCTTCTTTTCGTTGGCCAAATCGGCGATGGATTTGATTAATTCGGCCTTATTTACTCCGTAAGGGATTTCGGTTACGACGATTTTGTCATGCGTGGAAGATGTTTCAATCTCAGCCTTGGCGCGCATTACGACACGTCCGCGACCAGTCATGTAGGCTTCGCGCACACCGCTCATACCATATATATAACCGCCTGTCGGGAAGTCGGGAGCTTTGACGTAAGTCATCAAATCTTCGATGTCGATATCATTATTGTCGATATATGCGACGCAGGCATCTATCACTTCGGACAGATTATGGGTCGGCATATTCGTGGCCATACCTACGGCGATACCGGAAGCACCGTTGACAAGAAGGTTCGGAATGCGGGTCGGCATTACGGTAGGTTCCAGCAACGAGTCATCGAAGTTGGTTTGCATGTCTACAGTCTCTTTATCAAGATCCTGCATCATTTCTTCTCCAATCTTTTGCAAGCGGCATTCCGTGTAACGCATGGCGGCTGCGCTGTCACCGTCCACAGAGCCGTAGTTGCCTTGTCCGTCTACAAGCATGTAGCGCATAGCCCACGGCTGTGCCATACGGACGAGAGCGCCATATACGGATGAGTCACCGTGTGGGTGATATTTACCTAATACCTCACCGACAACTCTCGCAGATTTCTTATAGGGTTTATCCGACGTATTTCCCAGTCCCATCATACCGAAAAGAATTCTTCGGTGAACAGGTTTAAAACCATCTCTAACATCCGGAAGGGCACGTGAAACAATGACCGACATGGAGTAGTCAATGTACGAAGACTTCATTTCCTCCTCGATGTTAATCTTTATAATTCTGTCTTGTTCAAGCATTTAAAAAGATTATTAATTATACATTTGCGGGTTTGTGAAAAACCACGCTAAAGTACTGCTTTTTTACGATATACAAAAGTTTTCCCTCATAAACTTTGTTGCAGATTTCCATGCTTGAAACCCCGTTTGGATGTATGGTTTTTCGTTTGATGTATAATCGGTTAAAAATAAGACAGATACAAGTACCAGAAAGATACCTCCCTTTGGTACTCGGTGTACCTTACTAAGGTACGAGCCGTACCAAGCTTAGGTATATGAAGTTTCTTAGGTTGGTACATCGAATACCAACCGTTGGTACGGATGAAATTCCTACGTATTATAATATAATGTGTAGGGCGAACCGGAAAGATGTGATTTATGGCACGGGATTTGTATATTATTAATCCAGTTTATGGTATGCAATATAAAGAAATGCGTATCTTTGTCAGTCAAAACCTTTAATTAAGGAGATAAAAATTATATGAACAATCAATTTTCACAAAGAGTTTCTGATATTATAACTTATAGCAAGGAAGAAGCCAATCGACTGAGAAATAGATATATCGGCCCGGAGCATCTTCTGCTCGGCATGCTACGTGACGGCGGAGGAAAAGCTATCGAGATATTGATGAAACTCGATATAGACTTGAAGCAAGTAAAAAAGCGTATTGAAAGCTTCTTGAGAGATGCCGAAGACGACACCCTATTACCCGATGCGGATGTGCCATTGTCGCCAATGGCCGCTAAGATATTGAAGATGTGCATTCTGGAAGCGCGCATTTTAAAGAGTTCAACAGCCGATGCCGAACATGTGCTGTTGGCTATACTGAAGGATGGCGACAACCTTGCTGCCACCGTCCTGGGAGAGAATCGGGTGAATTATCAAGCTGTATTTGAACAGCTTACAATGCAATCTACCAACCCGAATGCTGGTATGGGATTTCCGGAAGAAGAGGAAGAAGACGATGAAGACATGAATATGTCCCATCCCTCTCGCAATGCAGGACAGGGCGCGGCTTCTTCTGCACAGACTGCATCGAAGAAGTCTTCCAATGATACTCCGGTCCTGGATAACTTCGGTACGGACATGACCCGTGCGGCAGAAGAAGGCAAGCTCGATCCGGTTGTAGGGCGTGAGCGTGAGATAGAACGCTTGGCGCAGATATTGAGTCGTCGTAAGAAAAACAATCCGGTGCTGATTGGTGAGCCGGGTGTCGGCAAGTCGGCTATTGTAGAGGGGTTGGCACTGCGTATCGTTCAAAAGAAAGTATCCCGTATCTTGTTTGACAAGCGGGTGGTAATGCTCGATATGGCTTCTGTTGTAGCCGGAACCAAATACCGCGGACAGTTTGAAGAGCGCATTCGCTCCATTATCAACGAGTTGCAGAAGAATCCGAACGTAATCTTGTTCATAGATGAGATTCATACTATTGTAGGCGCCGGTGCAGCTGCCGGTTCTATGGATGCAGCCAATATGTTGAAGCCGGCTTTGGCTCGCGGCGAAATACAATGTATCGGTGCTACCACGCTTGACGAATACAGAAAGAATATCGAGAAAGACGGTGCTTTGGAGCGTCGTTTTCAGAAAGTTATAGTAGAACCCACTACTCCGGAAGAAACGCTCCAGATACTGAGAAACATAAAAGAGAAGTACGAAGACCACCATAATGTGAGCTATACGGACGAAGCGTTAGAGGCATGTGTCAAGTTGGCAGAGCGTTATATAACCGACCGTAACTTCCCGGATAAAGCCATTGATGCTTTGGACGAAGCCGGTTCGCGTGTGCATCTGACGAACATTAATGTTCCCAAAGAGATTGAAGAGCAGGAAAAGCTGATAGAAGACGCACGTGTTTTGAAGGCTGAAGCCGTAAAGTCGCAGAACTTTGAACTGGCTGCCAGTTATCGGGATAGAGAGAAAGAACTTTCCGCTCGCCTGGATGAAATGAAAGAGGAATGGGAAGCACGTCTCAAAGACGACCGTCAGCTCGTTGGAGAGGAAGAAATAGCCAATGTCATATCGATGATGTCCGGCATTCCGGTGCAACGTATGGCTCAGGCGGAAGGTCTTAAGCTTGCAGGTATGAAAGAAGATTTGCAGGCAAAAGTTGTGGCTCAGGATGCTGCGATAGAGAAACTTACCAAAGCCATCCTGCGCAGCCGTGTAGGCTTGAAAGATCCTAACCGCCCTATCGGAACGTTTATGTTCCTTGGTCCTACCGGCGTGGGTAAAACGCATTTGGCCAAGCAGTTGGCTAAATATATGTTTGGTTCCAGCGATGCGCTGATACGCATTGATATGAGCGAATATATGGAGAAATATACGGTGTCCCGTATGATTGGAGCGGCTCCGGGGTATGTCGGTTATGAGGAAGGCGGACAGTTGACAGAGAAGGTACGCCGGAAGCCTTATTCCATAGTGCTGTTGGACGAAATTGAAAAAGCTCACCCGGATGTGTTCAATATCTTGTTGCAGGTGTTGGACGAGGGACGTCTTACTGACAATTATGGCAGAACGATTGACTTTAAGAATACAGTTATCATCATGACCTCCAATATCGGTACCCGCCAGTTGAAAGAGTTCGGCCGTGGCGTAGGTTTTGCGGCACAGGCACGTACGGATGATAACGAGTACTCGCGCAGTGTGATTCAGAAAGCATTGAACAAGACCTTTGCTCCTGAGTTCCTGAACCGTCTGGATGAAATCATAACGTTTGACCAGCTTTCGTTGGATGCCATTACGAAGATTGTGGACATAGAGCTGAAAGGCTTGTATGAACGGATTGAAGCTATTGGTTATAAGATGGTTGTAGATGATGAAGCCAAGAGATTCCTTGCTGCCAAAGGCTACGATGTGCAATTTGGCGCCCGTCCGTTGAAGCGTGCCATTCAGAATTATCTGGAAGACGGGCTTTCGGAACTGATTGTATCTGCCGGATTACAGCCCGGTGATACGGTTAATGTCTCTGTCGATAAGGAAAAAGACGAGTTGAGTATAACCAAGGCATAACAAGACTTTATAATAAAACAGTCAAAATGTCAGTTCTTCGGGACTGGCATTTTTTTTGTGTTCAGTTTGCCAAAACAATAAAAATACAAATCTAAAATATAAACTTAGTATGCAAAAAGGAAATATTGGGGTAACTACAGAGAATATCTTCCCCGTTATCAAAAAGTTTTTGTACAGTGACCATGAAATCTTCCTTCGTGAGTTAGTCTCTAATGCCGTCGATGCTACCCAGAAACTTAAAACACTGGCTTCTATCGGTGAGTTTAAGGGTGAACTCGGTGATTTGACCGTGCATGTGTCCTTAGGCAAGGATACGATTACCGTATCCGATCGTGGTATCGGCCTGACGGCAGAAGAAATAGATAAATACATCAATCAGATTGCATTCTCGGGAGCCAACGACTTCCTGGAGAAATATAAGAATGATGCCAATGCCATTATCGGTCATTTCGGACTTGGCTTTTACTCGGCTTTTATGGTTGCCAAGAAGGTCGAAATCATCACCAAATCCTATCAGGATGGTGCTAAAGCCGTGAAATGGACTTGCGACGGTAGTCCGGAGTTTACCATCGAAGATACGGACAAGGCAGAACGCGGCACGGATATCGTTCTTTATATAGACGACGATTGCAAGGAATTCCTTGAAGAAGCGCGCATCTCTTCTCTTTTGAAGAAGTATTGCAGCTTCCTTCCCATTCCCGTTGCATTCGGCAAGAAAAAAGAATGGAAAGACGGCAAGCAGGTTGAAACAGCCGAAGATAACATCATCAACAACGCTAATCCGTTGTGGACGCTGAAGCCCAGCGAATTAAAAGACGAGGATTACAAGAAGTTTTATCGCGACCTCTATCCAATGTCCGATGAACCCTTGTTCTGGATACATCTGAACGTGGATTATCCGTTCCATCTTACTGGTATTCTGTACTTCCCGAAGGTAAAGAGCAATATAGAGTTGAACAAGAACAAAATCCAGCTTTATTGCAATCAGGTCTATGTAACGGACTCTGTAGAGGGTATTGTTCCGGACTTTCTGACATTGCTGCACGGTGTACTCGATTCACCGGATATTCCGCTGAACGTGTCCCGTTCCTATTTGCAGAGTGACTCTAATGTGAAGAAAATCTCTACATATATTACGAAGAAAGTATCCGACCGCTTGCAATCCATATTCAAGAACGACCGTAAGCAATTTGAAGAGAAGTGGAACGATTTGAAAATCTTCATCAACTACGGAATGCTCACACAAGAGGATTTCTATGATAGAGCAAAGGATTTCGCCCTTCTTTCCGATACGGACGACAAGTATTATACCTTCGAAGAGTATAAGACCTTGATAAAGGATAGCCAGACGGATAAGGATGGTAATCTGATTTATCTGTATGCCAACAACAAAGATGAGCAATACAGCTATATCGAGGCTGCCAAGAATAAGGGATATAATGTGCTGTTGATGGGCGGCCAGCTTGATGTTGCCATGGTAAGCATGCTGGAGCAAAAGTTCGAGAAAGTGCGTTTCACCCGTGTAGACAGTGATGTCGTTGACAATCTGATAGTGAAGGAAGACAAGGCGAAAGATGTCTTGGAAGCCGATAAACAGGAGGTTCTCTCTGTTATCTTCAAGAGCCAGTTGCCGCAGATAGAAAAGACAGAGTTCAATGTAATGGCTCAAGCCTTGGGTGAAAATGCTTCACCAGTCATGATTACTCAAAGCGAGTACATGCGTCGTATGAAAGAAATGGCTAATATCCAGGCAGGAATGAGTTTCTATGGCGAAATGCCGGACATGTTCAACCTGGTATTGAATGCCGACCATAAGCTGGTAAAAGAGATTCTGGCTGATGAAGACAAGGAATGTGCGGCTGCCGTTGCTCCGATTCAAAAAGAAATGGACGATGTAAATACTCGTCGTAATGAATTGAAAAAGAAGCAGGAGGGCAAGAAAGATGAGGACATCCCTACAGCCGAAAAGGATGAGGTAAATGATTTGGATAAGAAGTGGGAAGATTTGAAAAACCGGAAAAATGGATTGTTTGCCGACTATGCCGCTCAGAATAAGGTTGTCCGTCAACTTATTGATTTGGCATTGCTTCAAAATGGTATGTTGAAAGGTGAAGCTTTGAATAATTTTGTAAAGAGAAGCATCGATTTGATTAAATAAGCCCCTTTAGATTTCTATTATAACAGGGCATTGCAGCTAATATGAGTTGTAATGCCCTTTTTTTGTCTGTTTTTTCGTAATAGGTCTGTTTTTTTTCGTTGGATACGAGGTTTTTGGAAACAATTGTCTATATTTGAGCATTGAATAAATTAGTATATTTCACTCGAAACCGTATTCATGAAAAGATTTTTTTTGTTTTTGTCAGCCTGTTTATTGCTTCTGCCGTTTGTGCAAGCTCAGAAAGTAGGACTTGTTTTGAGTGGCGGAGGTGCGAAAGGCATGACCCATATCGGTATCATTCGCGCTTTGGAGGAAAACAACATTCCTATCGACTATATTACAGGTACTTCTATGGGAGCTATCATAGGTTCACTCTATGCTATGGGGTACTCTCCCGATGATATGGAGGCTTTATTGCGTTCCGAAGACTTCAAACGCTGGTATTCAGGACAAGTAGAACCCGAATACGGATATTATTTCAAACAGAACCGGCCGACTCCGGAGTTTTTTAATATCCGTTTCTCCTTTAAGGACTCGCTGCATATCAAGCCTCAGATACTTCCTACAAGCATGGTAAATCCCATTCAGATGAATCTGGTCTTTGTGGAGCTATTTGCACGGGCTACGGCTGCATGCAGCGGCGATTTTAACCGCTTGTTTGTACCTTTCCGGTGTATTGCCTCCGATGTATATAACAAGAGACCGTTGATTATGCGTAGAGGAGATTTGGGAGATGCGGTACGCGCTTCCATGAGTTTTCCGTTTGTTTTCAAACCGATAGAGATTGATAGCGTTTTAGCTTATGACGGTGGAATTTATAATAATTTCCCCACAGATATTATGCGTGAGGACTTTAAACCGGAAGTCATCATAGGTAGCGTGGTAGCCGCCAACCCCGGTAAGCCGAAAGAGAATGATTTGATGAGCCAGCTTGAAAATATGATTATGCAGAAGACGGATTATACTCTTCCGGATTCTTTAGGCATTATTATGACATTCAAGTATGATGATGTCAGCCTTTTGGACTTTGACCGTTTGCAGGAGTTGCACGATATCGGCTATAACCGGACTATCAGTTTAATGGATTCTATAAAAGGTCGTATTCATCGGAGGGTAAGTGCGGAAAATGTTCGTTTAAGGCGGTTGGTCTACCGCAGTAATTTGCCTCAATTCCGCTTTAGGGACATCTATATAGAGGGCGCCAATCCACAACAGCAGGCGTATATCAAAAAAGAATTTCATGACGAAGACCATGAGGTGTTTACATATGAAGATTTGAAACGTGGATATTTTCGTTTGCTGTCTGATAATATGATATCGGAGATTATACCTCATGCTGTATATGACTCTGAAAACGACTTGTATTCGCTGCATCTGAAAGTGAAAATGGAAGATAATTTTTCTGTAAGGATGGGTGGAAGTGTCTCGACAACCAGCTCTAATCAGATTTATTTGGGATTGGGTTATCAGGACTTGAATTATTATTCCAAAGAAATAACCCTTGACGGCCAGATTGGCAAGGTATATAATAATGCGCAGCTTATGGCCAAGATAGACCTTCCTACCCGTATTCCAACCTCTTACCGCCTTATTGCTTCTTTAAGTACGTTCGATTATTATAAAAAGGACAAACTCTTTTCTAAGAATGATAAGCCCTCTTTTAACTCTAAAGATGAACGTTTTGTCAAGCTGATGGTAGCCTTGCCTTTTTTGGCCAATAAACGGGCGGAAATAAGCATCGGATATGGGAAACTTCAAGACAATTACTTTCAGTCCAGTGTGATTAATTTTGACAAGGACCGTTCGGATAGGAGTACCTACAACCTTTTGGGAGGGGCTATCGGATTTTATGGGAGTACGCTGAATGCACGACAGTATGCCACTAAAGGGTATTTTGAAAAACTGGTGGCACAGGTCTTTAGCGGAAAGGAGAAATTTATACCGGGAAATCCGACGGAAACGAGTGTTACGACTAAAGAAAGGCAATCTTGGCTGCAAATTTCTTATATGAAATATGCCTATCATACTATGAGTCCCAAATTTACTTTGGGATGGATGGCAGAGATGCTGTATTCATCGAAGAACTTTTCGGAGAATTATACGGCAACCATGTTGCAGGCGGCAGATTTTTCTCCTACTCCTCATAGTAAGTTAATGTATAATGAAGCATTCCGGGCCAACCAATTCTTGGCAGCGGGTATCAAGCCTATTTTTGTTTTCAATGATATGTTCCAATTCCGTTCTGAATTTTATGGTTTCGTACCGATATTTCCTATTAAAAAGAATGCATTGAACAAAGCTTATTATGGAAAAGCGTTTTCGCGATTTGAATATATAGGAGAAATTTCTGTAATATGCCAATTGCCCTTTGGAGCAATATCTGCATATGTAAATCATTATAGCTCACCGAAAAAGGAGTGGAATGTGGGGTTGACACTCGGCTGGCAGCTGTTTAATTATCGGTTCATCGAGTAATTTTTTTCAAAAAAAGTTTGTGTATCTCTTGCTAATTCAAAAAAAGTACGTATCTTTGCACCCGTAAAACAAACAAGGCCGCGTAGCTCAACTGAATAGAGTAGCTGACTACGGATCAGCCGGTTACAGGTTTGAATCCTGTCGCGGTCACAAATTGTTAATAATAAAGGTCGCGTAGCTCAACTGAATAGAGTAGCTGACTACGGATCAGCCGGTTACAGGTTTGAATCCTGTCGCGATCACAGAGGTCCTCTACAAAGTATTTGTAGAGGATTTTTGTTTTTTTTGCACAGAAACTTCGGGTCAGTTTGAAAACTTGGGAGAATTCCGGCTCAGCGGAAATATCTGGTTGGTAAGTTTTAAAATTAGCTATCTTTGCTTACCTTTGTTTTATGAAACCCGCACAACTCCTTCGTGCCATCCTTCCGGATGTGCTTATAGACAACTT
>NZ_JACOOD010000045.1:0-34071 GCF_014287405.1 Bacteroides sp. NSJ-48
TCGGATAGAATTATGTGAGAAAGCACCGAAAAATGGCAATAAGAATGGCATATGAAGTGGTCATGTCCTATCATCTTCATATGCCATCTTATTTTTTAGGGACATTTACTGAATATCCCCACATGAAGCGTATGTCATTACGACAGAACTCTTCTATGCGACGGCTGGAATAGATATTACGCAAATGCATAGACAAGAATCTGAAGCATCATGCGTGGGTGGTACGCAGAACAGCCTTTAGGGGAATACTTACGGTAAAGTGCTTCAAGGTTTATCTGTTCAATGACGCGGTGAACAACCCGGACCGGATCGTTCCGGGGAATAAAATCGCCTAAACATGGAGGTAAAAGCAGATTATCGTTGGATGTGTAACTTTTAAACATTATCTTTGGGATATCTTGACTTGATGCCCTAAGATACAAAAAATTAGGGAGATGGGCAAGTTCTGGCTGAGCGAAGTTAGGGCTTACCCGATTTTTTGCAGACACAAAAAAGGCCATCCCAAAGTTTATTTGAGACAGCCTTGTTTATTTTATGTGCAAATGTAACTGTTATCCTAAATAACCATTCAGAATTATTTCAGCATTTCACCTTTTTCGTTGAAAAACACAACGCTTTCGGTTCCGACGGCATCAACCAAAGTTACTTTATAAGTCTTTACGCCATCTTCTGCCACTTCTACGGCTGCTTCCTTAATGGTGGATTCAGCATAGTCTTTCTTGATGGCGTCCTGAACTGCCTGCGGGAGTTCCTTTATATCAATCGGTTTAAACTCGTTCACCATTGCAACGATTTCAACATCTGATGCCATGTTGTTAGCGAATGCTACTGAACTACCTAATCCCATTACCAGTGCTACTGCAAACAATACCTTTTTCATAATGCTAATTATTAAATTGTTAAACATCTTATCGTCTTACGCTAAAGAATAGACAATCACCGTGCCAAATAAATGGATATTTATCATATTGCTGTAAAACAGACTCTTATGAATTATTCATATTGCATAATGCAAATGTCTGATGGGCATTTTTTCTACAATGATGTGGAATGCGATACACATGGCTACACATGGTCTAACGACTGTGAATAAGAGAGTTGAGACGTTAAAATCATGCAGACGGCATGCGAAAGGAGTCGTAACGAAAGTAATCTCTCCATTACGGCTCCAGGTTATTATCCTTCTACTGTTAAAAAGTAATATCCAATTTCACCATGAATGTTATCGAACGATAGCCGCACTCCTTGCTCAACAGGTTGTTCACCATAAACTGGAAAGCGACTCCCTTTGTCACTTTCACGCCGAAGTAATTGCGTATATGTTCGTAAAGGAGATGGCCCATTCGCTGGGATTTGAAAATACGGCGTTCTTCACCCAATTCTTTAAACGGTTCACCGGCTCTACTCCGCAGGAATATAGAAAACATTAATCTGCCAGATACCTTTTCATTCGCGGCGAGTACTCTGTCCGGTAGTTTCCGCAACTGTCCGTATAGATAATGAAATTGTCAATTTCCTGATGCTCTTTCTACAACTGACGGGCTTTGTGGCTCCCCAACGTCATAAAGGCCGTTGCATAGGCATCAGCAAGTATGCACTGATGGGCAATAATTGTAGCACTCAATATATCCTTTTGAACCGGATATCCTGTTATCGGATTGATGGCATGAGCGTATTTCCTTCCATCTTTCAGATAGAAATTACGGTAGTTGCCGGAAGTTGCGAGTCCCAGCCGTTCCGACAGTTGCACAATTTGTTCAAGCTCGGAGTTTGTTCCGGTACTGTCATCCTTCGGTCTGACAATGCCAATGCACCAATTCCACCCTTGCGGGTTCTTTCCTTTCGCTATCATTTCGCCGCCGATGTCTATCATATAGTTCGATATGCCTTTGCGGTCGAACAAACACGCGATTATGTTACAGATAGTACCGCCGCCGAGCACCGAGAAATTGAGCAGAATGCGGGGATCGTCTTTCATCACACGGTTGCCCTGTAAATGCACTTTTCGGAAGCCTACAAAGTGGCGGATACTGTCTACGAGTTGCGGAGTGATGCTGTCAAACTTTGTAAAGCCAAATCCCCACAGGTTGATAAGCGGTGCACAAGTTACGTCAAATATCCCGCCTGTTTGTTCCGACGCTTGCATGGCTGTGCGGAAAGGATTGCATCAAGTTATATATCTTACGATGTTTTTTGTGCCAAGTGTATCTCTATGTAGAATACATTTCTAATTAGCTAAGCGATATATGAAACTAATCTTATCGAAAATTTTGTCCGTATCTTCTCCGACCTTTGGGTTAATCAGTTCAGCATATATCTGCATAGAAAAGATTGATTTTGTGTCCTAATACTTTTGTAAAGTTTCTTATGGCACGCCTTTTAATATACCCGAAACAACAAAGGTATAATGTCCGATATGAAAAAAACTGGATTTTTATTGAAGCGAATCAATTCTTTTATTATTTTTACCTTTCTTTCAAAAGCGTTCATTGCTTCCTCAAATTACTAACCTATCATAAAAGTAATGCTGGCGAAAAGAAGAATACTGTTTTTCTTTTCGCCAGCACATATATAAATTGCCGTCAATAGAAACAAGTTTAGTCCGTTTTGGATATATAGACAAAAAAGACTAAACTTTGCAAGCAGAACCACAAATCCATTACTTTAAATTATTGCTTTGAGAATGTTCTTGCCTATAATACCACGTAAAAGATATTTTATCAGGCTAATATATATTATTTTTTGAACAAACTAAACATACTACTATTATAATTTGATATTTTTCCGACAAAAACAAGTAAAATCCTTATATGTAAAGATCATACAAAGGATTCTGAGAACAACCGAAAATGCCGTCCAAATGCAAATATATGCTGGAATATACACTGGCTGTTTAGCAGTAATCATCCAACATAATATACAACTTGATAAATGTACGCGAGTGTTTACATGATAATAAATCTTCAGGCACAAACTATACGGATTTCATGTATTTTATAAACAGAAATAATGAAATCCGTATAATCTATGCCTGAAAGAAAATACTAAATCATCTTGACACATCCTCAAACAGCCTCAACCTGCTATGTAAAGAATAAATCTCCTGCTGCATACTTTCCATACGCTCCAGCAAATGATGAATGGCATCAATACCTTCGATGTTGATGGACAGGTCGTAATACATACGGCTGTAACGTTCCACATCCGGCAACTGGGCAAACTGCAAACAACGCTCCCCGCCTTCCGTCCGGATATCTATCAGACCGATTTCCTGTAACATCTCAATGAACGAGGGCTCTATGTGACACTTGTCGCAATACTCACTGACTATAATTAATTCGTTCTGCATAACTCGTTCTCCTTTTTAGTTCATACTTTGAATTTTACGGAACATTTCTTTCTGCTGTTCCGTCAGATTCACCGGTAACTTTACGGAATAAGTCACAATCAAGTCACCGGACTGGCCTTCTTTCTTGTATACCGGAAAACCCTTCCCTTTCAGACGGACTTTCGTACCGTTCTGCGTTTCGGGTTTTACTTTCAGTTTCACCTGACCTTCCAATGTGTCCACCAACTTCTCGCCACCCAGCAACGCCATATAGAGGTCGATGTCCACATCTACATACAAATCATCGCCCAAGCGTTTGAAGACGGGATCTTCCGCTATCACGAAAGTAATGTACAGGTCACCCGCAGGCCCGCCGTTGATACCCTCGCCGCCATAGCCTTTCAGTTTAATGACCTGGCCGTTCGCCACACCGGCGGGAATGGTGATGCGGACATTCTTGCCGTTCACCGTCAATATCTGCTTATGAGTCCGGGCGGCATCCCGAAGCGACAGGTTCAAATCGGCATGGAAATCCTGTCCGCGAAAACCTGCATTCGCCCCGCCACCACCGCGTGTACGGTGTCCGAACATCTGTTCAAAGAAATCGGAGAAGCCGCCTGCACTGCTTCCGGAAAACTCCTGCCCGTCGGAAGAGTACCAGTATGTACCGCTCCCGTCCGTACCGAAACCGGCACCGCCCTGACCACCGAAGCCTGCACCGCCGAAGCCGCCGAAACCTCCTGCACCGGCCTGTTGCCGTGCCCGCTTCTGAGCCTCAAATTCATCGGCATGCTTCCAGTGTTCGCCATATTCATCATACTTCTTTCTTTTCTCAGGATCACTAAGCACCTCATTGGCCTCGTTGATAGCCTGAAACTTGTCTTTGGCAGTAGCGTCATTCGGATTCAGGTCGGGATGATATTTGCGCGCCAACTTACGGAACGCCTTCTTGATGTCATCCTGAGATGCCGTTTTGTCTACTCCAAGGACTTGATAATAATCAATGTAAGCCATAGTTTATAAGTTTTGTATTCTAAAATGGATAGAACAAATAACACACCAACATTGTTTTTAAGAAATTAAAATGCGTAAACGAAAGCTAAAAAGATATTCAATATCACATAAATATATGACAAGCAAGAGTTTATTGCCAAAACTACCAATACCATACTTTTTGCATCATTCTAAAATATTGTAAATGACAAATAATATCATCTAATAATTTACACCAAATCTTCCTAAAATTGATAGAAACCGCTTTATTTGCATTTAGGTAAAACCTTTTGTTACATAGTACCCCCACAACCTTAAATGAAAAGCATTTTATGAAACGTTATTATCGGCTCTTAACACTGATTTTTGCATTTGCCGCACTCCCGTGTAAGGCAGACGAATGGATTAGAATCAACCAACTGGGCTATCTGCCGCAATCCATTAAAGTAGCGGTATTCATGAGCGAAACAAAAACCGACGTACAAGAATACGCACTGGTCGATGCTTTTACCGGAAAAACGGTACGCACTTTTACTTCGCCCAAAGCCACCGGCCAATCAGGCAGCATGAGCAGTACTTACCGGTTGGATTTCAGTAATTTTCAAGAACCGGGCACATATTACCTGAAAGCGGGAAAAGCCGTTTCTCCACGCTTCCCTATCAATGCGCAGGTATATAACGGCACAGCTGACTTCCTGCTGAACTACATGCGCCAGCAACGTTGCGGTTACAACCCGTTCTTGAAAGACAGCTGCCACGTACACGACGGCTACATAGTGTACCACCCCACAAAAACCGGACAACACATCGATGTGCGCGGTGGCTGGCACGATGCTACCGACTACCTGCAATATACCACGACTTCCGCCAATGCCATATACCAAATGATGTTTGCCTACCAGGAAAACCCCGAGGCATTCGGCGATGCCTACAATGCAGCCGGACTGCCGGAAGCAAACGGCATCCCCGATATAGTAGACGAAATAAAATGGGGGCTGGACTGGCTGAACCGCATGAATCCCGCTCCGGGCGAACTGTACAACCAGATTGCCGACGACCGCGACCACGCCGGCATGCGCCTGCCCAATAAAGATGAGGTGGATTATGGCTACGGACCGGGCAAAGGACGCCCCGTTTACTTTTGCAGCGGAGAGCCGCAAGTGCGCGGAAAATTCACCAATGCCACCACCGGCGTAGCAAGTACAGCCGGCAAGTTTGCCGCTTGTTTTGCACTGGGAGCCAGGATACTGAAAGAGTTTTACCCCGAATTTGCCGCTGAAATCGGTGAAAAAGCCGATGCCGCCTATCAGGAAGGTGTAAAAAGACCGGGAACATGCCAGACCGCCTCCGTAAAATCACCCTACATCTATGAAGAAGACAACTGGACGGACGATATGGAGCTCGGAGCCATGGAGCTATACAATGCTACCGGCAAGCCGGAATACCTGTCGCAAGCCCTCGAATACGGACGCCGCGAACCCGTCACTCCGTGGATGGGTGCCGACAGCGCCCGCCATTACCAATGGTATCCGTTCATGAACATGGGACACTACCACCTGGCCACTGTAAACAACCCGCGCATCAGTAAAGAGTTTATCCGCAACATGCGCACCGGCATTGAGCGCACATACGAGAAAGCAGTCGAAAGTCCTTTCCTGCACGGTATTCCCTACATCTGGTGTTCCAACAACCTGACTACTGCCATGTTGACGCAATGCCGTCTCTACCGAGAGACAACCGGCGATGAGACTTATGCCGAAATGGAAGCCGCCCTCCGCGACTGGCTGTTCGGCTGCAATCCGTGGGGAACGAGCATGATTGTGGAACTGCCGCTTTACGGCGATTATCCTTCGCAACCCCACTCCTCCCTGCTCAATGCAGGCGTAGGCAATACGACAGGCGGACTGGTGGACGGCCCCGTATACCGCAGCATATTCGAGGGGCTGCGAGGCGTAAACATGACCGGCATTCCCGGTACGCCCGGACAGGATTACGAACGCTTTCAACCGGACCTGATGGTATACCACGATGCACTCCACGACTATTCCACCAATGAACCGACCATGGACGGAACCGCCTGCCTCACCTATTATCTCTCTGCCATGCAGAAAGAAGGCATGAAACAGGCAGGTGCATCGGCAGATAAAAATGTATACGTCAATGGCGGTATCGTGCGTACCGACCCGTCTAAAAAACAAATCAGC
Source organism: Bacteroides sp. NSJ-48 (assembly GCF_014287405.1). Lineage (NCBI taxonomy): Bacteria > Pseudomonadati > Bacteroidota > Bacteroidia > Bacteroidales > Bacteroidaceae > Bacteroides > Bacteroides sp. NSJ-48. The sequence continues at coordinate 6,526 of NZ_JACOOD010000045.1, forward strand.
CTCGTATTCACAGCAGCCGACAAGGCTGACGGCGCGGATGCCATTATCAGTACCCTGAAAAGGCACGGTATCAAAGGAAGCTTCTTCTTTACCGGCGAATTTTACGAGCTTTACCCCGAAATAGTAAAACGGCTGCTCAACGAAGGACATCTGGTAGGCAGCCATAGCTACGGACATCTGCTCTATATGCCGTGGGAGAACCGCGATTCCTTATTGGTTACCCGCGAGGAATTTGAAAAGGATATGCTGAAAAGCTACGAAGCCATGCGCAAGGCCGGTATTGAATATAAAGATGCCCCGATATACATTCCGCCCTATGAATATTATAACAAGGAGATAGCCGCCTGGGCAAAAAATATGGGAATACAAGTCGTCAACTATACTCCCGGAACCATGAGCAATGCAGATTATACCACCCCCGATATGGGACAGAAATACCGGAGCAGCAAGTTCATCTACAACAAAATCATGGAAGTAGAGAAGAAAGAGGGCCTGAACGGACATTTGATGCTGATACACTTCGGAACAGACAACCGCCGTACGGATAAATTTTACAACAGCTATTTGGATAAATTGATAAAAACATTGAAACGTAAAGGTTATACCTTTACCCCCATACTCGAAGCAATAGGTATTAAGACAAATTCAGCATTATAAAGAAGGTTAGTTAAAAGGTTATCAATCAAAGGTATTTTAAGGTAAAGTAAATCTGTTTGTTTTCAGTAAGCCTTTCCCTCACCCCCTAAAAAGAGGGAAAGGTCTAAATCAAGCCCCTTGCCTGTGAAGGTTCGGGGGCTTTTTTTATATGGCAAAACATGAATACCGCTTAATGACAATAACGTCTAATGGCGTGTAGCAGTTCTTCTATATCCTGTTCCGTAGTGTCAAAAGAGGTAACGAAACGTATCTCATTCTCTTCTTCATTCCAGAAGTAGAAGAAGTAGTCTTTCAACAAGTTGTCAATTACCGGACGGGGCATTGTCAGGAACAGTTGGTTACTTTCCACTTTCTGCATAAAACGTACTCCGGGCAGCTCTTTCAATCCGGCATATAAAAGCTGCGCCATACGATTGGCGTGTGAAGCGTTCTTCAACCAAAGGTCGTCCGTGAGATAAGCAGTAAACTGACAGGACAGGTAACGGAGTTTCGATGCGAGCTGCGCCGACTGCTTGCGTACAAAACAAGCCTCTTTCTTTAAAGCCGGATTAAAGATAATTACACTTTCGCCAAGCATCAACCCGTTTTTCGTTCCGCCAAAACTAAGAATATCAATGCCGCAATCTACCGTCAACTGCCTGAAGCTAAGGTTAAGGGCCGCACAGGCATTTGCCAGACGGGCGCCGTCCATATGGACGTACATGCCGTGCCGGTGTGCCAGTTCCGTCAACGCACGGATTTCATCGGGCCGGTAGACAGTGCCCAGCTCCGTACATTGCGAGATATAAAAAGCTCCCGGCTGGGAATGATGCTGCTCGCCGAAATGACAAAGATAAGGACGTACCAACTCAGGAGTCAGCTTTCCGTCGGGAGTGGCAACCGGACGAATCTGACAGCCTGTCATGCGGGCAGGAGCGCCGCATTCATCTACATAAATATGCGCAGTTTCCGCACATATTACCGAATTATAAGGACGCGTGCATAACTGTAAGGCAACAGCATTGCTGCCGGTTCCATTGAATACAAACAACGGTTCGCAATCCGGAGTAAAAGCTTCCCTGATTTTGCGGACAGCCTCTTCCGTCCATACATCATCACCATATCCCACTGCATGGTCCCGGTTGGCCCTATTCAGCGCTTCCATTATCAAAGGATGCACCCCCGAATTATTATCTGAAGCAAAACTTCTCATGGTCTTTTCTGTTTTATTGTTGAAATGAATATGCAAAGGAAACAATATTATCCAACATAAAAAAACCGCGACGCCTTTATGCAAGACATCGCGGTCAATTTATATGATTAAGAAATCAAGGGAAAACGATATTACATCATTCCGCCCATACCGCCCATTCCGGGAGCACCCATCGGCATTTCGGGCTTATCTTCTTTCTTCTCGACAATCACACATTCGGTAGTAAGGAACATACCTGCGATAGAAGCGGCATTTTCCAGAGCCACACGAGTAACCTTAGCAGGGTCTACCACACCGGCAGCGTGCAGGTTTTCGTAAACATCGGTACGTGCATTGTAACCGAAGTCGGCTTTGCCTTCACGAACTTTCTGTACCACAACAGCACCTTCCTTACCGGCATTGGCTACAATCTGGCGCAAAGGCTCTTCGATGGCACGTTTGATGATGTCGATACCGGTAGTTTCGTCGGCATTGTCACCCTTCAAACCTTCCAATGCTTCGAGCGCACGGATGTAAGCCACACCGCCACCTGCTACGATACCTTCTTCGATAGCGGCACGAGTAGCGCGGAGAGCATCGTCTACACGGTCTTTCTTCTCTTTCATTTCCACTTCGGAAGCAGCACCTACGTAGAGAACAGCCACACCGCCTGACAACTTGGCAAGACGTTCCTGCAATTTCTCCTTGTCATAGTCGGACTTGGTAGAAGCAATCTGAGCCTTGATTTGTTCGCAACGCTCCTTGATGTTTTCTTTTGCACCGGCACCGTTCACGATAGTCGTATTGTCTTTAGAAACAGTTACCTTGTCGGCAGTACCCAACATTTCGATAGTAGCCTGTTCCAGTTTCAAGCCTTTTTCTTCGCTGATTACAACACCGCCTGTCAATACGGCAATGTCTTCCAGCATTTCCTTGCGGCGGTCGCCGAAGCCCGGAGCCTTCACAGCACATATCTTCAACTGAGAGCGCAGACGGTTCACAACCAAGGTAGTCAGAGCCTCGCTATCCACATCTTCTGCAATTACCAACAGAGGACGGCCAGTCTGTACAGCCGGTTCGAGGATAGGCAGGAAATCTTTCAGGTTGGAAATCTTCTTATCGTAAATCAGGATGTACGGTTTCTCCATTTCGCATTCCATCTTTTCAGTGTTGGTTACGAAATAAGCGGAAAGATAACCGCGATCGAACTGCATACCTTCTACTACACCGATAGTGGTATCCGTACCCTTAGCCTCTTCGATAGTGATAACACCATCTTTGGAAACCTTACGCATAGCGTCTGCAATCAGCTTACCGATAACCGGGTCGTTGTTGGCAGATACCGTACCTACCTGTTCAATCTTATCATAGTTGTCACCTACCATCTCGGCCTGGCTCTTGATAGACTCAACCACTTTGGCAACAGCCTTGTCGATACCGCGTTTGATATCCATAGGGCTTGCACCGGCAGTTACGTTCTTCAAGCCTTCGGCTACGATAGCCTGAGCCAATACGGTAGCGGTAGTTGTACCGTCACCAGCATCGTCACCAGTCTTGGAAGCAACTTCCTTAACCAGTTGTGCACCGGTATTCTGGTAAGCATCGGCCAGTTCCACTTCTTTGGCTACTGTTACACCGTCCTTTGTGATGTGGGGAGCGCCGAACTTCTTTTCGATGATTACGTTACGTCCTTTCGGGCCGAGCGTTACTTTTACTGCATTTGCCAGTGTATCGATACCTTTCTTCAGTTGGTCGCGGGCATCGATATTGAATAATATTTCTTTTGCCATAATGTTTTTACTATTTATCAGGTTTACTATTTATAAATTTATTATCCCAAAACAGCGAGTACGTCGCTTTGACGCATGATGAGGTACTTGGTTCCTTCCACTTCCAGTTCCGTACCGGCATATTTGCCATACAGTACCGTATCACCAACCTTCAACACCATTTCTTCGTCCTTAGTTCCGTTGCCTACTGCGATAACTTCACCTTTCAAAGGTTTTTCTTTTGCCGTATCAGGAATAATGATACCGCCAATTGTCTTTTCTTCTGCAGGTGCAGGGAGTATCAGCACTCTGTCTGCTAATGGTTTAATGTTCATAGTTTCTTTTGTTTTATATGTTATACAATTTATTATAATGGTAATGTTGCTTTATACAAGCGATAAAGAACTTACGAAAACCGTGCCAAAAGGCAAAGCTGTTCGTTTGGCAGATAAATGCTGACAAAATGGCAAAGGTGACCGGCTATAAAACAAGAACTCCTTACCGGCAACCGTCCGGCAAGGAGTTCTTTACTATAATATCTGTTCTGTCCGTTACCCGCAATGGAAATACTTCTCAACCAGTTTCAGCATCTCTTCCGGACTATCCTGCACTTCGCTACGCAAAGTCCTATCCTCATAAGCACGCAACTTACTGATAATCCCGTCAATCATGGCAGGGCTGAAGACGTTGTATTTCTCGAAAGCGGCACGCTGTTTTTCCAGACAATCGGCAGAAGCGACACAACTGTCGGGCAACTGAGCCAGTTGTTTCAGTTTGTCTTCGTTTTCTTTCTTGTGGATATTCACGTTCACGTAAGTCCTATCCGCAATTTCCAAAGCATCCGGCATCTCAAAACCGCAGCGGCAAGCTACTGCCAGTCCTGCAATCAGTTGGTACAAATCGGCTGAACCGTCCGGTGAACGCATCTCTACCGTCTGCTTTTGAGTGGTGTCGTAATTGCTCGGCGCTTCCAGAGGATTGGCAATCATGCACATGTCGGTCTTTGCCGACCATCCCAACGGCACACGTACCAATACGGAACGGTTGCGGTCGCCCCAGCAGATATTGGTAGGCGCTTCCTGATGAGGAACAAGGCGGAAATAAGAAGTAGGATTCGTATTGCCGAATGCGGTAATGGAAGGAGCCAGCTCCATCATTCCCGCAATCGCCTTGCGGGCTGTTTCGGAAAGTACGCCGTCTTTCAGCATCTGATTCTTTCCGTCCTTCATGATGCGCATGTGAATATGCAATCCGGAACCGGCCTTTCCTGCCGTTATTTTCGGAGCGAAAGTGATGTCGTATCCATATTGGTAAGCAAGGTTGCGGATAATCCATTTGGCAATCATCAACTGGTCGGCTGCCAGCTCGGCACGTACCGGCAGAAATTCGATTTCGTTCTGCTCGTATATCTTACCGTCAAGGGTGAAGTTTCCCACTTCGGAATGCCCGTACTTAATTTGTCCGCCGGCTTGTGCAATGTACGCCATACACTCGGTACGGAATTCATTGAACTTGGCATACGGAGCAGACTCGTGATAACCACGCTGGTCGGTAGCCGGGAACATGCCGCTGTCTTCCGAAATGACGTAATACTCCAATTCGCCCATGGCCTGGAACTCCATACCGGTTACTTCCGTAAATGCCCGGCACGCCTTGCGCAGAGTGTGTTCGGGAGAACTTTCCAACGGTTCGCCGTCTTTATTGAAGAAAGAGCAGAGCATGGAAAGCGTAGGCTGCTCGGCAAACGGATCTATAAAAGCCGTACAGAAGCGGGGTATTACATATAAATCGCTGCTGCCTGCTTCAATGAAAGGAAACAGGCTGGAACCGTCCACACGCTCCCCGCACGTAAGTATCGCATCGAGATATGCGGCATCGTTAATGACAAAGTTCAAAGTTTTCAACCGCCCGTCGGCAGCAGGATACATGAAGTTCACCATAGTGATTCCATTCTCCTTTATATAAGAAACAATGTCGGCTTTTGTAAATTCGGAAGCCGGTTTTTGAAGCTTGGCCACCAACGGATTGGCATGCATTGAGAAATCTTGTTCCATGATTCTGGTTGTTTTTAGTTGATGATACGGTTAACAAAACATGTCCGTATTAAAAGTTTGGAACACGGACTCACAAATATACAAAAAGACAGCCAATTGCAATAAACCGACTGTCTTTATTTATTCCCGATATGGATAAATATTGCAAAAAACGGATAGAACCCTACTTTCTGTTCCCTGCCTACAGAATATCATTCCAATAAATTCTCTATGGAATAGTTTTCCCAAAAAGTCCGGGTAGAGTTCACCAGCGAACTGCCCATATAAAGCAAAAACAACACCGCTATGACAATCATCAGGAAACTGACCAGCGCATTATGCCTTTCTTGTTTAAATTGAACGGAAACCATACAAACCTCCTCTTTTATTGTCACTGCAAAGGTAAGAGCCGAATATTACATTCCTGCAACACCTGCGTAACAAATATACAAAAAAAGGAGCACAAACAGGCTCCTTTTTAATAGTATTTCAGTTTTTATTAACTCAGTTCGCTAACCAGCTCTTCGGGGGTAATCAATTTCTGCTCTCCCGTCTCCATATTCTTCAAGGTTACCTTGCCCTCATTCATCTCGTTTTCTCCCACCAAAGCAACAAACGGAATCATCTTGGAGTTAGCATAACCCATCTGCTTCTTCATCTTGCTGGAATCGGGAAAGATTTCAGCACGGATACCTGCCGCACGTACCTGGGTAAGCACATTCATAGAGAAAGCGGCTTCTTTCTCACCGAAATTGATAAACAGAAGCTGCGTACCGTTCACCGCTTCTTTCGGATAAAGTTCAAGCTGGTTCAGCACATCGAATATGCGGTCTGCACCAAACGAAATGCCCACTCCCGAAACACCTGCCATGCCGAATACACCGGTCAAGTTGTCATAACGACCGCCACCGGTAATGCTGCCAATCTGCACATCCAGCGCCTTTACTTCAAAAATAGCACCCGTATAATAGTTCAAGCCGCGAGCCAGCGTCAGGTCAAGCTCGATTTCGTTCTTCAAACCAAGCGCAGAAAGTGTATTCAAGATAAACTCACTCTCTTCCACACCCTTCAAGCCCTCTTCGCTGGCAGAAAGCACCTGCTTCAGTGTGGCGAGTTTCTCTTCGTTACTACCGCTCAACAAAATGATAGGCTGCAATTTGGCAACAGCCTCATCACTGATGCCCTTCTCTTTCAGTTCGGCGTTGACATTGTCCAGCCCTATCTTGTCTAGTTTGTCAATCGCTACGGTAATGTCCACTATCTTATCGGACTCACCGATAATCTCGGCAATGCCGCTCAATATCTTGCGGTTGTTGATTTTAATACACACACGGATGCCGAAGCGCGTAAATACGGTATCGACTATCTGCATCAGTTCCACTTCATTCAGCAAGGAGTCACTGCCCACCACATCGGCATCGCATTGATAGAACTCACGATAACGCCCCTTCTGCGGACGGTCGGCACGCCACACCGGCTGAATCTGGTAACGCTTGAAAGGGAACGTGATTTCATCCCTGTGCATCACGACATAACGGGCAAAAGGTACGGTAAGGTCATAGCGCAGACCTTTCTCACAAAACTTGCTTGCGAGCTTCGCGGCATTACGGCTCAACAGCTCCTCGTCCGTCAGACCGGAAAAGTAATCACCCGAATTCTGTATCTTGAACAACAGTTTATCGCCTTCTTCACCATACTTCCCCATTAAGGTGGAAAGCATTTCCATGGAAGGAGTCTCTATCTGCTGGAAACCATAAAGATGATAAACATCACGAATCGTATTGAATATATAGTTACGCTTCGCCATTTCTACGGGCGAAAAGTCGCGGGTTCCTTTTGGAATACTTGGTTTTGCTGCCATAATCGTATCAATTATTTATAAAATCAGATGACAAAGTTACGGTATTTTATTGATTAAGAAAAAAAATGCTTTCTCCATTTAGCATGAAGAAAGCATTTTTCTATTTCTACGGAACAGAACGTTCTTATTCTCTGCGTCCCATGAATATCATTATGTAGTAAACAAGCGTTGCCAATGAACCGAGCGCAGCTACCACATACGTATAAGCCGCCGAACGAAGCGCGTCTTCCGCCTGTGTATGATTGCGGGCATTCGTAATGCCGGAACTGCTCAACCATACCAATGCACGCTTGCTCGCATTGATTTCCACCGGAAGGGTGATGAAGCTGAACAGTGTAGTCATGGCAAACAGGATGATACCTGCCAGCAGCAACTGCGGAAAAGTGTTCAGCATCAGGATACCGCCCAACAGTACCCACGTCATAATGTTGGAAGCGAACGAAACCACAGGCACCAGTTTGCTACGCATCGTAAGCGGTGCATAGGCGCGTGCATGCTGCACGGCATGTCCGCACTCATGGGCGGCAACGGCAGCTGCCATAATGCTGTTGCTGTTATAAACGCTTTCGCTAAGGTTGACGGTCTTATTGGCAGGGTTGTAATGGTCTGTCAAGTGTCCCGGAGTATGTGTTACAGTTACATCGTAGATGCCGTTATCGTGCAGCATCTTCAAAGCCACATCGGCTCCCGTCATTCCGTTGCCAGTGGGGATTTTAGAATATTTCTTGAATTTACTCTGCAGGTTCATCTGTACCAGCCAACTGACCACAGCCACCCCGATAAAGATAATCCATTGCATGCCTATCATTCCTGTTCCCATAATTTTCTTCTTTTAATAATAAATAAATGAATAATGTGTCGTTTCTGTTTGTATAACAAATTGTCTGCCAAAAATAAAGGGAAACTGCGAGCTATCTCCCGGTTCTCCCTATCTTTTAGGAAGAATTAAAGATTTACCGACATAACGGTTACAGTTTTAGCAATTCATCGGCAGCAGGCTACTCTTCCAGGTGCAGTTCGATGACTTTGTCAATATCTGTCGGGACTTCGGAAAGATAAAGCATGACACCATCCCGGCATTTCTGCATTTTCAGCGGCCGGCGGTCGGTATAACCTACAGCCTTCTTCACGCGCTTTCCATCCAAAGGCAGGAAAAGCGCTTTATCCTGCAAATCCAGAATATGCACATACAGTTTATTTCCCTTCTGCGTTGTCACTCCCCAAGGGTGAGGAGCCACACAGCCGCCACGTGTTCCGTAAATAGTTTCACCGTACACTTTCATCCACTCTCCTATCTCTGCCAGTCGCTCCATGGCAACAGCCGGCAGCTCGCCATCGGGCTGCGGACCTATATTCATCAGGAGATTGGCATCCTTACCGGCTGCCTTCACCAGATAGTGAATCAAAGTTTTTGCCGGCTTATAGTTTTGGTCCGTAATCTTATATCCCCACATGCCATTCATTGTCTCGCACGTTTCCAATGGCAAGTTACTGACACCTTGTCCGGAAAGTCCCGCCTTATTCTCACCGGGCAAATCACGCTCAAAAATCTGTATATCTTCTCCCTCGAAAGGTGTCCGGTGATGATTATTACCAATCAGACAGGCAGGTTGCAGGCGGTGTATCAACGCATATTGTCCGGGTAACTGCCAATCGAAACCGGGATTCCGGTCCTGATCCCACCAGCCGTCGAACCATATTGCGCCTATTTTCCCGTAACCGGTCAGCAACTCCGTCAACTGGTTGTTCATAAAAGCGTAATAGTTGTTCCAGTCTCCCGAAGGATCCGGACGCCCGGTTCCACGCCCCGTACGCCCTTGCGGAGCATCCTCGCGATACCAGTCTATATGTGAATAATACAGATGCAGGCGAATCCCCTGCTTATGACATTCATCCGCCAATTCTTTCAGTACATCCCGTCTGAAAGGAGTGGCGTCCACAATATTATAATCGGAATAACGGGTATGAAACATGGAAAAGCCCTCGTGATGCCGCGAAGTGAAACAAATATATTTTGCTCCGGAAGCCTTGATAGCCGCCACCCACTTGGCTGCATTGAACCTGGAAGGATAAAATCCGCCCGCCAATTTGGCATATTCTTTATAATTCAGGTTATTATTGGTCATGGTCCATTCGCCGGTTGCCAACATGCAGTACAGTCCCCAATGGAGGAAAATGCCGAATTTGCTGTCCCTGAACTCCTGGCGCGACTGTAAGTTTTCTGCCGTAGGCTGATAAGGTTGCGACCTCCCGGAAGAGCAGAGAGAGAGCAGAAGCAATAAAGAGATAATACTTGTTTTCATGGTAATAAATAAAAAAAGTACGGGTTACCCGAATTTATACAGTCCGTTATCGAAGCCACAAAATTCGCGTAACCCGTACGTAAGGTTGTCTATTTGTCAATCTATGTTATTCCTCCGTATAGCGTTCGATGGTCTGTTCGCGGTCGGGACCTACAGATACAATCTTCACAGGCACACCGAGCTGCTCTTCCAGGAACGACAGATAAGCGTTGAATTCTTCGGGGAATTCGTCTTCGCTCTGCATCTTTGTCATATCCGTCTGCCAGCCGGGCAATTCCACGTACACCGGTTCCACACCTTCGATATCGAACGGGAAGTAATCGATTTCCTCACCGTTGACCTTATATGCCACACAGGCTTTGATTGTTTCGAATGAGTCGAGCACATCGCTCTTCATCATGATGAGCTTGGTTACGCCGTCTACCATAATGGCATACTTCAAGGCTACCAGGTCAATCCATCCGCAACGGCGCTTACGTCCGGTTACCGAACCGAATTCATGTCCCAGCGTACAAATCTGGTCACCGGTCTTGTCGAACAGTTCCGTCGGGAACGGACCTGCACCCACACGCGTACAATATGCCTTGAAGATACCGTACACTTCGCCAATCTTATTGGGAGCTATGCCCAAGCCCGTGCAGGCTCCTGCACAAATGGTATTGGAAGAAGTGACAAACGGATAAGAACCGAAATCAATATCGAGCATCGTACCTTGCGCACCTTCGCACAAAACAGACTTTCCGTCCGACAGCAGACCGTTTATTTCATGTTCGCTGTCCACAAACTTGAACTGCTTCAGGTATTCGATACCCTCGAACCATGCCTTTTCCAGTTCGCTCAAATCATATTCGTAATTCAAGCCTTTCAGGATTTGCTCGTGACGGGCTTTGGCAGCAGCATACTTCTTGTCGAAATCGTGCAGGATATCACCTACACGTACACCGTTGCGGCTAATCTTGTCTGTATAAGTAGGACCGATGCCCTTGCCGGTAGTTCCCACTTTGGCATCTCCTTTTGCTGCTTCATAGGCAGCATCCAGAATGCGGTGCGTGGGCAGGATGAGGTGTGCTTTCTTGGAAATATGCAAGCGTTCCTTCAAATTGTGACCGGATGCTTCCAATGCTTCCGCTTCCGCCTTGAACAGCGCCGGGTCGAGCACTACACCGTTACCGATGATATTCACCTTATCACCCTGGAAGATTCCCGAAGGAATGGAACGGAGCACATATTTCTGACCTTCAAACTCCAATGTATGACCGGCGTTCGGGCCGCCTTGAAAACGTGCCACTACATCGTATCTCGGAGTTAATACATCAACGACTTTGCCTTTGCCTTCGTCGCCCCATTGTAATCCTAATAGAATGTCTACTTTCATTTCTCTTTCTTATGGTTATTATTTTTCTTCTTTCTTTTGTTTGCGCGGTCGCACTTGCTACACAAGCCGTACATGTACAGCGAATAATGCGTCAAGTTAAAGCGGCTCAACCTGGTATTCTCAATGGCATGCTGCAATTCCTCGTTCTGGAATTCGGTAACCTTGCCGCACTGCGTGCAGATTTGGTGATGATGCGTATCACGGTTATAGCATTTTTCGTATTGAGAGGAATTTCCGAACTGATGCTTGATAACCAGCCGGGCATTGATAAGCAATATGATGGTGTTGTACAGCGTCGCACGGCTCACTCTGAAATTCTCCTGGTCTGCCATCAGCGAATAAAGCGTATCAACATCGAAATGGCCGTCTATGGAATAAATAGTGTCGAGTATGGCATATCGTTCGGGAGTCTTGCGATGCCCGTTCATATTGAGATATTCGGTGAATATCTGTCTAACCGTATCTTTCACGTTCTGACTTTCCATTTAAAGGCGCAGTTTTTTAACAGCCAACAAAGTTAAGCCTTTTTTGCGGAAAGCAAACAAAAAAAGAAAAATTAATGATGAGAATGGTAAAGTAGCCGGCACTCTATCACTTTACCGTTTTATCATAACGCTACCTCTTCCTTTACCAGATTGTAAAGCAGCCGTTCTGTCTCCGAAGAGGAATCTCCCATGCCTTCTACCCTGCGGCAAACCTGAAACGCATTTTCCTCGCTGTGCTGCATGAAGCGGCGGATAGCGGTCAGCGCGGCATTGCGCACATGATAAGAGCCTGAGAGGAACGCCGATATTGCCTGGTCAAGGAATTCATTCTCTACCCGTTCGTTCATATCGCCTTTTTTCATCAACAGCCGGGCAATGGTAAGGAAACCGCAGACCTGCGTATATTCATCTTCAGCGGCAATCCAGTGAAAAGACTTCGCAGGAGCATACGGAAGATGTTGGAAAAGGTTCATACAGGTAAGTTCCGCAATCTCGATGTTCCGGATGTTCTCCACCCATATGTCCGCTATTTCGGGCAAGAAGCTGTCGACAGGCTGGAGCAATCCCGCCAATATTTTACATTCGCGAATATCTTCTTTCCAAAGTGCCTGCGCCAAGGCATGATCTTTCCCGTAAGCAGAAGCAATACTTTTGATACGGGGCAGTTCCACACCGAAGTTAAGTTTGTAGACCAAACCTTTCTCACGCATACTTTGAGACACAGCCCCATTCATGGAGAGGCGGAGCTGGGTTTTTATTTCTTTGAGTTGTTCTTTTAGTTCCATTAGTTTCAGAAATGAGAGTTCCGGTTATCACCTGAGGCAAAAAGCCTTTTATCTTAAAAAAGAGGTGTGTCAAAATGCACCTGATGATTTTTTTAGGCACGGATTACGCGGATTTCACGGAAACGAAAAAAAAGGATAAAGTAAATCCGTGTAATCCGCGTAATCCGTGCCTAAAAGAAAACAATAAAATCTCTAAATTACCATTCAATCGTTCACTGAAGGCAATACCGAGTAGTCCTTGCTATAACGTAGCATCTGTTCGGCATACCCTTCATCATAAGTCACCTTCACATCGGTTATGTTGCCGTCCGCATCCGTCACAGCCTCATACTTCGGGTTGACAAAGCCCTTATACGGAGCCAGGTTCAGCTTTTTGTAACGTTCCAATACTTCCGCGTGCAGTTCCGGGTCTACTTTCACGGCATAGGACTCTACCAGTTCACGGGCTGCGTCATAGTCGCCCGTGGACTTGATACGCTGTATTTCGGCAAGCAGTTCGCCAAACAGTTCCCGTACCTTTTCATAATCATTGATTACGACATAAGTCTTTCCGTCCTTCTTCACCAGTTCCACCACTTTGTCGGCAGCACCCTTTTCATATACCCAACGGGCTATGAGCTGACGGTTGCGCATATGTGCCTCTTCCACGTTGTTTCCCGGTTCGATACGCACAAGCTGTGTCATCAAGCCGTTCATCAGATAGGTATAGAATTGGGCCTTGTAGGCATCCGCACTCGGAGTCAGCCCCAGTTCCACCAGTTTCGGATCGGCCACATAATACAGTCCGAACAAGTCGGCACGCGCCTCTTCGATAGTAGAGCCGTAAGCCTTCAGCGCATCGGGGTCTACGCCCGGAAGCAGCTTGCCGGAACCATGTCCCAGACACTCATGCAGGTCGGTATGCAGTTCATCGGTCGTATCGGCATATTTGTCTATCAATTGCAGTTCGGCATCGCTATATACAAACTCTTCGTTGAAGCCGTTGCCATGGGCCGCCTTGTTGTAGGCATCCGTTATATTGCCAATCGTTACGGATTTGGAGCCGTGATGGCTGCGGATCCAGTTGGCATTGGGCAGGTTGATACCGATAGCCGTCGAAGGATAGAGGTCGCCCGCCAGAATAGCGGCAGTGATTACCTTGGCTGAAACACCTTTCACCTTCTCTTTCTTGAACTGCTTTTCCACCGGAGAGTGGTCTTCGAACCATTGCGCATTGCTGCTGATAATCTCCGTGCGGCGGGTAGCTTCCAAATCCTTGAAGTTCACCAAAGATTCCCAGCTTGCCTTCATGCCCAGCGGGTCGCCGTAGCTTTCGGTAAATCCGTTTACGAAGTCGATGCGGGAATCCAAATCCTTCACCCACAGAATGGCATAATCATCAAAGGTCTTCAAGTCACCTGTTTCATAAAACTCTATCAGCTTGGCTATAACCGCTTTCTGTTCAGGGTTCTCGGCCACGCCTTCCGCTTTCTTCAGCCAATACACAATCTTCCCGATAGCCGCACCATACAATCCTCCGGCTTTCCACACTTTCTCCCGAATCTTGCCGTTCTCTTTCACCAGGCGGCTGTTCAATCCGTAAGAAACCGGCGTTTCATCCTTAGGGTCCTTCAGGGCGCTGTAAAAGGCTTCGGCTTCCTGCTGCGTCACCCCGTCATAATAATTACATGCCGAAGTCAGCACCAAATCCTCACCGGCAGCCTGGTTCACACGCTTCGGCATCACTTTGGGGTCGAAGATAACGGGAGCCACCTCTTCATAAAGCTGCTCCACCGTCTGCCCTTCTGCAAGCGGCAGTGTAGCGGCGTCCACGCTTAAAAGGGCTTGCCTGAAGAATTCGGGAGTAAAGCCCGGTACGAACTTCTCGCAGCCGTAATGATGATGAATGCCGTTGGAGAACCATACCCGTTTCAGGTACACTTCCATAGCCTTGAAGTCTGCCGCAGTCTTGTCGCCGGTATAGCCCGTATAGACGGCTTCCAGCATCCGGCGGATTCTGAGGTTGTATTTCCCGTTCTGGTCGAACAGGATGTCACGTCCCTGCAAAGCGGCTTCCGTGAGGTAATAAACTAATTCTTTCTGTTTGAGAGACAAGTTCTCAAACTCCGGTACGCGATAGCGTAAAATCTGTAAATCTGCAAATTGTTCCACTGTATAATCAAATTTTTCTGCCTTGGCAGTAGTTTTCGGTGCTCCGCCGCAAGCTGTCAGCAAGGACGCGGCAACCATTACGGAAATCAGTTGTTTTTTCATGCGTGTTTGGAAAAGATTGATTAGTATTAAAATAACAAAAGGAAGTATTCCGGAGCACATGGCTCGGAATATTTCCTTTTATAAGTTCAGTTTTACTGCATTATTTACCTTTCACTGCATTTTTCTTACGATAACCGTTAGGAGTTTCTCCTACATTTTTATAAAATGCAGCATAAAAAGACTGACGATTGGCAAAGCCTACCATCGTGCTGATTTCCTCAACATTCTTGTCAGCATATCTCTTATCTGTCAATAAATGCAAAGCGTCTTTCACTCTGTACTCATTCAACAAACAAGAATAATTCATGCCGAAACGGGAGTTCACCACTGCCGACAAATAACGGGTATTGGTCTGCAGTTCTTTCGCCAAATCCTTAGCAGAGTAATTGGGGTCTCTGTACTTCTTCTGCACGACAATGATATTCAATATCCTGTCGTACAGCTCGTCTGCCAGTTCCGGCCGTATCAAGGAACGGTAGGCAGCCTTCTTTTCTTTCTTTTCGCGCAGGTTATAGGGATGCTTCTTTGTAGCCTCCTCCTGTGCATTCTTTTCTAAATCACTCATTAAATTAACTGGTTAGGGTTGTTTAAATACGGAAATCCAAAGGAGCTTCCCTTAGATTACACAAAAGTCTAACATTTTTTTTTAATACGCAACTTTTCCCGTACATATTTTTAATATACAAACAACGAAAAAGCTTGAAAAGAAGCAGGATACGTTTAATTACAAGCTTATTTAACACAACTGCTTCATTATTAAGTTATTTGACTGAACGCCACTTCCTTTTGCATTTTATGCAAGAATTAACGTACCTTTGTCCCCTGATAAAAAGATACCGGCACTGCTTATGCTACAAACGCTTAAAACATACTTCGGATACGACAGTTTCCGTCCCCTTCAGGAAGAGATTATCCGTCACATTCTGGACGGAAACGACGCACTTGTGTTAATGCCCACCGGCGGTGGAAAATCAATATGCTACCAGCTTCCCGCCCTGCTGCGCGAAGGAACCGCGGTAGTCGTTTCGCCGCTCATCTCGCTGATGAAGGACCAGGTAGAGGCATTATGCGCCAACGGCATCAGCGCCGGTGCGCTGAACAGCAGCAATGACGAAACGGAAAATGCTGCCCTGCGCCGTGCCTGCATGGAAGGCAGACTGAAACTGCTGTATATCTCGCCCGAAAAGCTGCTTACAGAAGCCAATTATCTCCTGCGGGACATGCACATCTCGCTTTTCGCCATCGACGAAGCGCACTGCATCTCGCAATGGGGACATGACTTCCGGCCTGAATACGCACAGATGGGGATTCTGCACCAGCAGTTCCCGCACGTGCCCATCATCGCCCTGACCGCCACCGCCGACAAAATCACGCGCGAAGATATCATCAGGCAGCTTCACCTGAACCATCCCCGGACGTTCATCTCCTCGTTCGACCGTCCCAACCTGAGCCTCACCGTAAAACGGGGCTACCAGCAGAAGGAAAAATCCAAGACAATTCTTGACTTCATAGCCCGCCATCCCGGAGAAAGCGGCATCATCTATTGCATGAGCCGTAGCAAGACGGAATCCGTGGCGCAGATGCTCCAGAAGCAGGGTATCCGCACCGCCGTCTACCATGCCGGCCTCTCCCCCTCCCTCAGGGACGAAGCGCAGGACGATTTCATCAACGACCGCGTGCAGGTAGTGTGCGCCACCATTGCTTTCGGCATGGGTATAGACAAGAGTAACGTTCGTTGGGTTATTCATTATAATTTACCAAAGAGCATCGAGAGTTTCTACCAGGAGATAGGGCGTGCCGGCAGAGACGGACTGCCCAGTGACACGCTACTGTTCTACTCGCTTGCAGACCTGATTTTGCTTACCAAATTCGCTACCGAGAGCGGACAACAGAACATCAACCTGGAGAAACTGCAACGCATGCAGCAATACGCCGAATCCGACATCTGCCGACGCCGCATATTGTTAAGTTATTTTGGAGAAATAGCAGACCATGACTGCGGCAATTGCGACGTCTGCAAGAACCCGCCCGAACGCTTTGACGGAACTGTCATCGTACAAAAAGCCCTGAGCGCCATTGTCCGCACAGACCAGCAAATCGGTACAGGTGTTTTAGTGGATATTCTCAGGGGAAACATGTCGTCCGAAGTCGTAGGCAAAGGCTATCAGCAACTGAAAACCTTTGCCGCCGGACGTGATGTTCCCGCCCGCGACTGGCATGATTATTTATTACAAATGCTGCAACTCGGATACTTCGAGATTGCCTACAACGAAAACAATCATCTGAAAATAACTTCCGCAGGAAGCGATGTCCTCTTTGGCAGAGCCACCGCCCGATTGGTAGTGATACGCCGGGAAGAAACAAACGAAACCAAACGTGGCAGAAAACGCAAAGCAACCGTCCCCGCCCAAGAGCTACCCTTAGGACTTCCCAATACAGAGAACGAAGCCCTCTTTGAAGCATTGCGCAAATTAAGAAAACGTCTTGCCGATGAAGAGGCCCTGCCTGCCTATATCGTCCTGTCCGACAAGGTTCTCCACTTGCTCAGCACCTCACGCCCCACCAGCCTCGAAGAGTTCGGCAACATCAGCGGCATCGGAGAACACAAAAAAAAGAAATACGGCAAAGAATTTATCAACCTAATACGAAAATATAGTGATTAACGATTAGTGATTAGTGATTAGCGATTAAGGATTAGTGGTGAGCAGTGAGTGTTTTGCAATTAGCAGTTAACTGTTTATTGTACATAACTTAATCACTAAACGCTAAACGCTAATCACTAATCACTAACCGCTAATCACTAACCACTACCCCCTATTTCCCCGTTTGTTGTAAGAAGTTGCGTAAATCAGATTGCGGTACTCCTAACGATATGGCTTTCTCGAAATCGCGTTTGGCAAGTTCTTTCTTTTTTTGGGCGAGGTAGATTTCGCCGCGCATCAGGTATATTTCAGGCTGCGAGCTATCCAGGCTTATCGCCTCTTCCAGGTCTACCAGTGCCATATCTGTATGGTGCAAGTCTTTTTCTACTCCGGCACGAGCCACATAAAGCATGGCATATTGGGAAGGAGACAACTGCCGGTTCTCTCCTTTGGCGGCAATCATAGTGTTCAATAGCCTCAGTGCTTCTTCGTATTTTCCCTCTCTCTGCTCTAAAGTAGCCAAACCGAGACGGCCGTTGTAGCTGGTGGGATTCACTTTCAACAAGCGTTCGTAATCCGCCTTTGCCATTTTATAGTCACGCTGTTGCATATAGATATAAGCGCGCATCAGCAGGGCTTCTTCGTTGTCTTTCTCCAAATCCAGCACCAGCGAATAGTCGGCTTGTGCCAGGTTGTTGCGCCCCAGTTCCATATAAATGGTCGCACGGTTCAGCAAGATAGGCACTGCCCGCGGGGCTATATTCAGGGCGAAATTATAGGACTCCAAAGCCTTTTCATACTTCCGCTGGCGGCGTTGTATCGTACCGAGGTTGGAGAACAGAAGGGCGTTATGAGGATTCGCAGGCTCCAGCTTCAAGGCTCTGCGGATGTACGTTTCCGCCTGCGGCAGACTATCCTGCTCCGTATAAGTTACGGCACGGTCGCAAAGTTCCTGATAGGTTTGCCCGAATGCAGGCATACCGCTTGCCAATAAACATACTGCGAGAAAAATCAGTTTCTTCATACTTATGATTCTAAATTTATTAATGCACCCGTACCGGTTTCACCAGCCGGTACAGGAAGTACCAAGCAAGGGTACAAAGAATATCAGGCGGTGGTACGGACAGTACCAAGCGCTGGTACAAAGAGTACCAAAGGATGATACGGGCAATACCACGCGACGGTACAAGTGCTACCACCCGTCGGTATGACCGCTACCACCGGGTGAAACAAACGTCCGTCCCCGGCATTTAATCCAAAGGATAGGTGTCAAAAGCAAACAACTCCGTAGAGAGATACCTCTCTCCCGTATCAGGCAGCAAGGCCACCACCGTTTTGTCGGCAAATTCGGGACGCACCGCCAGCAGACGTGCCGCATAGACAGCCGCTCCGGAAGATATTCCCGCCAGCAGTCCCTCGGTGGATGCCAGTTCGCGTCCGGCACGAATGGCTTCATCATCCGGCACGGGAATCACCTCATCCACTACCGAAGCATCGTAAAGGGCCGGAATAAAGTTTGCCCCGATGCCCTGTATGCGGTGAGGCGCGTCCTCGCCCCCCTCAAGCACGGGAGATGATGCGGGTTCTACGGCCACAATGTAGACATTCGGATTATGCCTTTTCAAGGCGCGCGCCACACCGCAAATCGTGCCGCCCGTACCTACTCCCGCCACAAACACGTCCACTTGTCCGTCCGTATCCGTCCAGATTTCCTTGCCCGTAGTAAGTTCGTGTATCCGGGCGTTGGAAGGGTTCTCGAACTGTTGCAGAATCACGGCGCCGGGTATCTTGTCCCTCAGTTCCCGCGCCTTGGCGATAGAGCCCGCCATGCCTGCCAGTCCGTCCGTCAGCACGATTTCCGCTCCGAGGGCTTTCAGCAGGTTGCGGCGTTCGACGCTCATGGTTTCGGGCATGGTCAGTATCAGATGATAACCTTTGATGGTGGCCACCATTGCCAGCCCTACTCCCGTATTGCCGCTGGTAGGCTCTATAATGGTGGCGCCGGGCTTCAACGCTCCGCGCGCTTCGGCATCCTCGATCATCGCCAGCCCTACGCGGTCTTTTACGCTGCCTGCGGGATTAAAGGACTCCAGTTTGGCAACCACTTCCCGTTGCAATCCGTACTTCCGGCTGTACCCCGCCAGTTTCATCAGCGGCGTACCGCCGATAAGTTCCGTCAAGTTATTCGCTATTTTCGCCATAATTCGTCCGAGTTTATACAGAATAAGACACAAATGAGGAGACACACCAAAAGCAGGCTCGCTATTGCCGTACTCTTGACGCATCTCCTCGCAAAGGTAGGAAAAAAACGTTTCGCCCTTTCTTTCCTTAATAAAGATTAGTGTTTGATATAGTTCACAATCCACGCACCCACTTCTTTCGTGCCGTATTTGCCACCGCCTTCCACCTGGATTTCCGGGGTACGGATATTGGCGTCGAGCGAAGCATCCACCGCCTTGCGGATAAGCGCGCCTTCTTCCTTCAGGTCGAAATACTCGAACAGCATGGCTACGGAAAGAATCTGTGCCAGCGGATTGGCTATGTTCAGGCCCTTAGCCTGCGGCCATGAACCGTGAATAGGCTCGAACACCGGCGTGCTTTCGCCCGTGGAAGCCGATGGGAGCAAGCCCATGGAGCCGCTGATGCAGGAGCCTTCATCGGTCAGAATATCGCCGAAGGTATTCTCGGTCACCATCACGTCGAAGAACTTCGGTTCCTGAATCATGCGCATGGCGGCGTTGTCCACGTACATATAGTCGGTAGTGACTTCCGGATAGTCCGGGGCCATTTCCTGCGCAATCTGTCTCCACAGGCGCGAAGAGGCAAGTACGTTCGCCTTGTCCACTACCGTAAGGTGCTTGTTGCGCTTCATGGCATACTCAAAGCCCACTTTCAGGATGCGTTCAATCTCCGGACGGGTGTACATATTGGTGTCGTAGGCCTTGTCGTTGTCCTGATACTTCTCGCCGAAATACATACCGCCCGTCAGTTCGCGGATGCAGATGAAGTCCGCACCGTCCACCAGTTCCGCACGGAGTGGCGACTTGTGCAAGAGGCACTTGAAGGTCTGCACCGGACGGATATTGGCAAACAGCCCCAACTTCTTGCGCATAGCCAGCAGTCCTTGTTCGGGACGCACCTTGGCGGTGGGGTCATTGTCGAATTTCGGGTCGCCTACTGCCGAAAAGAGCACTGCATCGGCATTCTTACAAGCCTGATAGGTAGCTTCGGGGAAAGGGTCGCCCACTTTGTCGATGGCGTCCGCACCGCACACGGCATACTCATAACTTACTTTGTGACCGAATTTCTCGCAAACGGCGGTCATTACGTCCACACCTACGGCGGATATTTCGGGGCCGATACCGTCACCGGCCAATACTGCAATTTTAAAGTCCATAATTATTATTTCTTTTTCAATTCATTTTCTATCTTATCTTTCATTGCTTTATTCTTGCGGCGAACACGGTCACCCGTCACAAATCCCGCAGTCAGCATAAGCGTCCATATCACATCCATAAGAGTGACGAGCTGCAGCTCATTTGCATACCAATTCAAGAAAACACGAAACAAAAATATCATGCAAGCAAAAAACAGATAGCTTACATTGGGTTTTCTTTCGAAATAATCCTTTATTCTCTTATCAATCATGGTTGGGCATCTTATTTATCGTATTCAGCTTCTATTATATTCAACATCTTTACCGTAGCCTTAATGGCCGCTTCCGTCTGGTCGGCATCCAGCCCGCGGGTACGGAACACCTTGTCTTCAAAACTCCAGGTGATAACCGTCTGCACAAAGGCATCGGTACGTCCGCCGGGCGGGATGGTCACCGCATAGTTCGTCAGCATCGGGAACTTGCGCCCCAGAGTTACCTTGTATATCTTGCGCAACGCACGCACAAAGGCATCGTACTGACCGTCGCCGCTGGAACTCTCCTCATACTCCTTGCCGTTGATTTCTATTTTCAACGTAGCCATCGGTTTCAGTCCGTAGGCAAGGTTCACGATGTAGCTTTTCAGGTTCACCCGCTCGTCCATCATGCCGTGTTTCAAAACATCGGAAACGATGTACGGTAAATCTTCCTGCGTCACCAGCTCCTTTTTATCGCCCAGCTCGATGATACGTTCGGTAACCTTGCGCATAGCGTCCTCGTCCAGCTCCAGCCCCAGGTCTTCCAGGTTCTTGCGGATATTCGCCTTGCCGCTGTTCTTGCCCAGCGCATACTCCCGCTTACGGCCGAAACGTTCGGGCAAAAGGTCGTTGCAGTACAGGTTGCTTTTATTATCTCCGTCGGCATGCACACCCGCCACCTGTGTAAACACATTCTCACCCACAATCGGTTTGTTGGCGGGAATTACGATGCCCGAATAAGACTCCACCACACGGCTCACATCATTGAGGCGGCTCTCGTCGATATTGGTGACAGCGCTGAAATGGTCTTTCAGGATGGCCTGCACGCTGGCAAGAGGTGCATTCCCGGCACGCTCGCCCAGACCGTTAATGGTGGTGTGCAACCCCTTGCAACCGCTCAACACGGCTGCCAGCACATTGCTCACCGCAAGGTCGTAATCATTGTGCGCATGGAAGTCGAAATGCGCGTGCGGATAGCGTTTCACCATTTTCCGCATGAATTCAATGACCTGCAACGGGTTCAGCACCCCCAACGTATCGGGCAGCATATACCGCTTTATGTTGGTCCGAATCAATGCGTCCATCAATTGAAACACATATTCGGGCGAATCTTTCATGCCGTTGCTCCAGTCTTCCAGGTAGACGTTCACCTCCATGTCCTGCACGTTTGCGTAGTCCACCACTGCCAGAATGTCCTCGATATGTTCTTCGGGCAACTTCTTCAACTGGCAGGAGCAATGCTTCAGCGAGCCTTTGCACAGCAGGTTAATGACGCGGCAGCCGGTAGCGTGTATCCAGTCCACCGACGTATGCCCGTCTACGAAACCGAGCACTTCCACCCTCGGCAGCATATTGCGGCGGGCGGCCCAGTCGCATATCATTTTCACCGCATCGAACTCCCCTTCAGACACCCGCGCGGAAGCCACTTCCACCCGGTCCGCCTTCAAGTCTTCAAGCAGCAAACGGGCTATCATCAGCTTCTCATGGGGCACGAAAGACACTCCGCTGGTCTGTTCGCCGTCGCGGAGCGTGGTGTCCATGATTTCTATCTTCGGATGATTATGCTTCATGTTTCTTCTCCCAGGATTCTATTTTGTCTTTGTTCTCTACAAGGAAATCTATATCGTCCAATCCGTTCATCAGGCAGTGTTTCTTGTAGGCATTGATTTCAAAATGCTCGCTCTTGCCCGTGGCCTTGTTGGTAATGGTCTGTTCGGGCAGGTTCACTTCCACTTCTGTTTTGGGGTTGGCAAAAACCGAGTCGAAAAGCTCCTTCAGGAACGGTTCGCTCACCACCACGGGAAGCACGAAATTATTCAGTTCGTTGTTCTTATGGATATCTGCAAAGAAGCTGCTCACCACCACGCGGAAACCATAGTCGGCAATGGCCCATGCCGCATGCTCGCGGCTACTTCCCGAACCGAAGTTCTTGCCGGCCACAAGGATTTGTCCGCCGTAGGTAGGGTCGTTCAGTACGAAAGATTCTATTTTGTTGCCTTGCTTGTCATACCGCCAGTCGCGAAACAAGTTCTCGCCAAAGCCTTCTTTCGTGGTGGCTTTCAGGAAACGTGCAGGGATTATCTGGTCGGTATCCACATTCTCCAACGGAAGAGGTACACAAGTGCTGTTGATGATATTGAATTTCTGTTTCATTGTTGCTGTTATTTGATTGTTCTTTCTTCACTGCAGAGGACATAGGGCCTCAGTTGCTCCACTTACATTTTTTCGGACATAAGAACAAAAGAACATATGCTATGCAGAAAGATGCCGGTTATGCAGCGCAGCCAAATCTGTTCTTTTGTTCTTATGTCTGAAAAAAACATGCCCCTCTGTCCCTCTGTAGTGAACCTTGATTTAGATAAACTCCCTCGGGTCTGTAATCACCCCCGTCACCGCCGCTGCCGCAGCCACCAGCGGACTGGCAAGCAATGTGCGTGCACCCGGCCCCTGACGTCCCTCAAAGTTACGGTTACTGGTGGACACCGCATATTTCCCGGCAGGCACTTTGTCATCATTCATCGCCAGACAAGCCGAACATCCCGGCTGGCGGATGGCGAATCCCGCCTCTTCCAGCACTTTGTCCAAGCCTTCCTCACGTATCTGCGCATCTACCATCCACGAACCGGGAACCAGCCATGCCACTACATCCGCCGCTTTCTTACGGCCTTTCACGATAGAGGCAAATGCACGGAAATCCTCGATACGGCCGTTGGTGCAAGCACCCAGGAACACGTAATCAATCTTCTTGCCCAACAACGGTTCACCCGGCCGGAAGCCCATATACTCCATCGACTTCATAAAAGACGCCTTGGCGGCCTCGCCCATGCCCTCGGTAGCGGGGATGTGCTGCGTGATGCCCATGCCCATACCCGGATTGGTTCCGTAGGTAATCATCGGCTCGATGTCGGCGGCGTCGAAGCGTACTTCCTTATCGAACACGGCATCCTCATCGCTTTTCAACGTTTTCCAGTATGCCAGCGCCTTGTCCCACGCTTCGCCTTTCGGAGCATATTCGCGTCCCTTAATGTACTCGAAGGTCGTTTCATCCGGAGCAACCATACCGCCGCGCGCACCCATTTCTATGCTGAGGTTGCACAGCGTAAGGCGTCCTTCCATGGACAGGCTGCGCACCGCCTCTCCGGCATACTCCACAAAGTAGCCCGTAGCGCCGCTGGTAGTCATCTTGGACATCATATAGAGCGCCACATCTTTGGCGGTCACCCCTTTACCCAATTTGCCGTCTACGGTAATGCGCATCGTCTTGGGACGGGTTTGCAGAATACACTGCGAAGCCATCACCATCTCCACTTCGCTCGTACCGATGCCGAAAGCCACCGCCCCCATTGCGCCGTGAGTGGACGTATGCGAGTCACCGCATACAATCGTCATGCCCGGCAAGGTCAGCCCGCGTTCCGGACCCACCACATGGATAATGCCGTTCTTCTTGTCCATCATGCCGAAATGCTCCAGTCCGAAATCTTCCGCATTCTTGGCAAGCGTATCCACCTGCGTCTTTGACACGGGGTCTTCGATAGGTTTATCCTGGTCGTGCGTCGGCGTATTATGGTCGGGCATACAGAATATCTTTTCCGGACGGAAACACTTGATTCCCCTGGCACGCAATCCGGCAAAAGCCTGCGGGCTGGTCACTTCGTGGCAATAAAGCCTGTCTATGTAAAGTTGTGTAGGGCCGTCTTCCACCTTCTGTACAACGTGGACATCCCAAATTTTATCAAATAATGTATTCATCAGAATAAGTATTAATTACAAATTATCAATCACTAATCGTTAATCACTAACCGCTAATCACTAACCGCTAAAATTTATTAATACAGTCTATATACGCTTCCACCGACGCAGCTATAATATCCGTATTGGCGCCGAAGCCATAGTAGATACGGTTATCATATTCCACCTGCATGTGCACCTTACCCATATCATCACTCCCCTTGCTGATGGCCTGAATGGTAAACTCCTTCAACGTCATGTGGCGGTCTATTATCTTCTTCAGGGCTTTGATTGCGGCATCTACCGGACCGTTTCCACTGGCGGCGGCCTCAAACTTCTCACCCGAAATGTTCAACCCGATGCTGGCTACCGAACGGACACCTACGCCGCTCGTCACCTGCAAGTATTCCAGTTTGATACGATGATTCTGCGAGCGGTCCGCACCTGCCAATACCAGAATATCATCGTCGTTAATATCTTTCTTCTTATCGGCAAGTTTCAGGAAATCTTCGTAAATCTTATCCAGTTTCTGCTGATCCAGAGACACGCCCAACACCTGCAGGCGGTTCTTCAAGGCAGCGCGTCCGCTACGGGCGGTCAGTACGATAGAGTTGTCATCGATGCCCACATCGTGCGGGTCGATAATCTCATAAGTCTGCACATTCTTCAATACGCCGTCCTGATGAATGCCCGACGAGTGCGCAAAGGCATTACGGCCTACGATTGCCTTGTTAGGCTGCACCGGCATATTCATCAGGCTGGATACCATACGGCTGGTAGGGTAAATCTTCTGCGTATTGATATTGGTTTCAATATCAATATCCTTATGACATCTGATAATCATAGCCACCTCTTCGAGCGAAGTATTTCCGGCACGTTCGCCGATACCGTTGATAGTAACTTCCACCTGGCGGGCGCCGTTCAGCACACCTGCCATTGTATTGGCAGTAGCCATCCCCAGGTCGTTGTGGCAATGCGTGGAGATGACAGCGTTATGAATGCCGTCCACATGCTCCATCAGATATTTTATCTTCGCACCATACTCACCGGGAAGGCAGTAACCGGTGGTATCGGGAATATTCACCACCGTAGCGCCCGCTTTGATAACGGCTTCCACCACACGCGCCAGGTATTCGTTATCCGTGCGTCCGGCATCTTCGGCATAGAATTCGACATCCTCTACATAGCGGCGGGCATACTTCACTGCCGCCACGGCACGTTCGATAATCTCCTCGCGGTTGGAATTGAATTTATATCTGATGTGCGAGTCGGAAGTACCGATACCGGTATGAATACGTTTATGCTTGGCAAATTGCAGAGCTTCCGCCGCCACGTCAATATCTTTCTGTACGGCACGTGTCAAGGCGCAAATCGTAGGCCACGTCACAGCTTTGGAAATCTCAATCACCGAGTTAAAGTCACCCGGACTCGAAATGGGGAATCCCGCCTCAATCACATCCACGCCCAGCGCTTCCAGTTGCCTTGCCACCTGAATTTTTTCCACTGTATTCAACTGGCATCCCGGAACCTGCTCGCCATCGCGGAGCGTTGTGTCGAAAATAAATAATTTATCACTCATCGCTTCATTGTATTTATAAATTCATATTCCATAAAAAAAGCCTTTCACACAGGGAAGTGAGAAAGGCTTTCGTATATTGTTATATCTTACATATATTTATGCACAGCACTCACTTCCACTAAACTTTGCCAGTAGAATAATAATACCACACAGTAGAATATATGTAAAGTTCTGAATCATCTTGTTTTTTTGTTTAATGATGCAAAGGTATAGATTATTTTGTAGCATACAAATAAATCAGTAACTTTTTCATCTGAAATAATATCATTTTATAAGATTATATTCATTTATCGCACCAATATATCACAAGAAAGGCGTACCAAACAGGCACGCCTTTCCTTTATGTTTCAGTTCGATACAAGTCCTGAATTACTTCTTTTCACAAGGTTTGTCACACTTGGCGCTGTCGCAAGCGGCCTCCGGACAATCAGCTTTCGGACAAACGGCAGAATCAGCCTGGCAGCAAGCCTTTGCAGAGTCACATACCTGTTCTGTTTGTGCAGCGCAACAAGAGTCTGCTCCGGCAGCATTGGCATCAGCAGCTTTTTTGTTACCACATGATGTTACAGCGAAAGAAAATGCTACTGCCACAGCAGCGAATAAAACTTTAGTTTTCATACTTCAATTTGCTTTAAATATTAATTAAAAAATCAGTTCGCTGACAAATATACGAAAAACAACCCGGTTTTCCAAAACGAGGAAGAAGAGAAGTAAGAATAAACTTATCGGTAAATTGATTGTTTATCTGGTGACACTATCATTTTTTGTGACATTATTTTTATATTCTTTTTTAGACAGAAGAACAAAAGAACGTAAAGAGAGGGGGATGTAGTTCGGGGTGTTGTTCTGGCTGTACAGTAAATTCTCTGTACTAAGGGGGATTTAGGAGAGATAGCATTCTTTTAGACGATACGATATAATATCCTAAAAACTAAGAAAGAAAGAAAAAACACTTCACAAGTATAAGAATAATCCCCACTAAAAATCTGCTGACCCCAAGAAAGCAAGCAAAACAAAGAAAAGAAAAGAAAAGAAAAGAAAAGCAAGCAAAACAAGGCAAGTATAAGGCAAGGCAGACAAAATAGCCCAAAAACAAGAAAGAGGTTGTGTCAAAATGCTGACACAGCCTTTTTTTATGCGCAAAGCCCAGACTTTCTCAAGCCCGGGCTTTGTTATTACCCAAAGTTTTCGTATCTTTAGGCATAAAGTTTTTCGTTATGGCAAAGTTACATTTTCGTCCTTACATTCCCAACCAAACCGTTCTTTTTCCACAA
>NZ_JACOOD010000046.1:0-28566 GCF_014287405.1 Bacteroides sp. NSJ-48
GTACCGAAGAGGTTCAGGTCTACCACTTTGCGGAATGCGTCCACATCGAGGTCGAGCACGGTCTTGTCCGGAGCGATGGTAGCGCCCGGCATGTTGCCGCCTGCGGCGTTCAGCAGCACATCGATAGTGCCGAAGCGTTCGAGGATGGCTTTCTTGTTTTCTTCCAGCACTTCCTTGTTCAGTACGTCGGTTACGAGAAACAGGGCTTCGGACTTTCGGTTAAGTTCGGCTTCCAGTTCCCTGCCTGCCTCTTCCACACGGTCTAGAATCACGATTTTAGCTCCTTGCTCGGCCAGATAGTTGGCGATGTTTTTTCCTAAAATGCCACAACCGCCTGTTATGACGATTACTTTGTTTTTAATGTCGAATAAGTTTTTCATATCTTCCGTTTTAAATATATCGCTTAGTTATTCTTTAATGCTTTCCAGAAACTCAATCTCTATAATGCGAAGATTGTGTTTTCCTTTATTCGCCTTTGCTTTCTTCTCCATGTCATTGGCCGCTCCGCCTGCCACTTCCACAATTTGCCCGAAAGCATCTTTATCGGTAGTACTTCCTTTCAAGCGGACGGTTATCTTATCGGAACGTACCGGCTTATCCACTTCCAAATGTACATATCCCAGGCTCTTTTCCGTGTTACCGCTCCAAATCAATTCGTTTCCGGCATACACCTCCAAAGGATAGCTACGGGAACGCCATCCGTTCAACTTGATGCAGATGTCATCAACACTTGCCTTTTCAGCTAATGTATAAGTTATCCAAGCGGTACTTAACTGACCGTCATTCGCCCATTCACTCAACTCGTTGTCATCATAGCTATTTCCCGTTTCAGTCTGGTTAGCACCCGCTTCAGCGGATACAATGGCTATGTCGCGTTTAATATCCTTATAAGAGGGAGTCAACGGTGTTTCCCCTTTATCCAACTTTCCTTTCAGAGTCAGTTGAGGCAAGTAGCCGCTCAACCCGTCCACGACCTTCACCGGAACAGTTTGCAGCGTAAGCGTTGCAGGCGGAAGTCCTTTCGCCTCGGCCATGACAACAATCTTACCGGCTTTGGTCGTGCTACGGATGAGTGCACGGTTGATACCACATTCCACCGGAAGGTTCATATCCAAGATATGATTGTCTTTTCCCTGTGCAATACCGCCACGCCATTCGGCTTCACCTTTCAAGGTAAACCGTACCGTGCGATTATCCAACGAACAACGCCTGCCGTCTTTATCCACAACTTCCACTTGAAGCAGAGCCATATCCGCTCCGTCCGCATGAAAACCTTCAGGGTTCTGCATAGCGGTAAGTTTCAAGCAAGCGGCTTCGCCCGCTGTGAACAATGTATAACGGCTTACCTCCTTACCTTTTCCGTCATAACTTACCGCTTCCAGTTTACCCGGTTGATAAGCTACCTTATCGAAAGTGAAAAGAAAATGATACGCACGTTTTCCCATACCCAGGGATTTTCCATTCAACAACAGTTCCACCTGCTCGCCATTCGATACGACATATACCGGTTTCACCGTATTTTCGGGATAACTCCAATGTCCGATAATATAGGTCTGATACTTATCCGTATCTACCCAACCGTTCCACATTACCTGATGGGCAAAGAAAGCATCTTTCTCTATGCGCATGGGATCTGTTACGCCACTACGACGATAATTTTCTTCACCGCGATAGTGTGTATTGGAATCTGAGAAGATAATCTTCGTACCACCTGCACTTACCCTTAATCCAGTATAAATCCGGAAAAACCAGACGTGCCGCTTAACAAAAACGATGCGTTTCAAAAAGTACAAAAACGACGCGTACAAGAAAAACGGTGAGCGCGGTCCTATTCTACACGACCAAAGCCCACCGTTTTTCTTTCACTTGAACCCTCTTAAAACGACCTTAAAATATCATTTAAAAGCCATTGCAGATTCAAAATAATTCACTATCTTTATGCAGTGTTAAGCTGCTATACCTAACACTTTATCCGGCTTCGTGTATAGCATCATGTCTGTATATTTAGCTTGGTAGTTTACGCTTGCACTAAACTCCACTTTCCTGCATTCCTTGAACAGGCTGCCAACAAATGGGTTGCGGTCCATCCAGTCGCACAGTTCTAAAATGGAGGCCTTGTTTGAAGTGAAGTATACGAACGAATGCCCTTTCAGAACGGTTAGCACATCCAGATAGTCAGCCAGACGCCAGGACATCCTGTAAGTTCCCACTTCAGTGGAAAGGTATGGCGGATCAACCAGGAATACCACGCCCGGAATATCCTTGTAACATTTAAACACTTCCTTGTAATCTTTGCAGGTAACCATAACCCCTTTCAGGTAATCTTCCGCTTCGGAATAATCAGCCCGCCGAATTCTATTGTAAATGGCTTCTTTCTTCATTTCTTCCAAACTGACCACATACTTCATGGCGAACAACAAGGAGGCTGAAATCGTGATATAATCCACGTAGCCGTGCTCTTTTTCCTCCCTCTCAATACGGGCTAACATTTTATCGCGAACCTCCCCGGTTATACGTTTATTTTTGGGTTCCCCTTCAGCTATCCGGCGCAAATCGGATAACAGCATATTGGTGGCTGGGATATTCGCAAGCCGGCGGCGGTAGTTATCGAAGTCGTTATACACAACGGTAGTATCAGGCCTGACACATTTGGTAATATGTGACAGCAGACCTGAACCGCCAAACAGGTCCACAAACATGGTGCTGTCCGGGAACTGTCCCAGTACCTTGATAAATTCCTTTGCAAACATGCGTTTCTGCCCCATGAAAGGAAGCGGGGCGGATAAATACATCTTTCTCATTTCATTCTGCCTTAAAACGGCCGCAAAGTTCTCCAAAATAAACGAAAAACAGTGGAAAACATAAACGGTTCCCGCTGCAAGACACATACAGCAAACTACACGTTCAGCCCGAAACGGACCGTCTCGTCACCGGCAAGCAGTGCACGGGTACCCGGGATATTGTTCTCGTAAATATGTACATTTCCTAAAAAGAGGGTGATCGACTTCAGGGGAAGTTCTATCTGCCGCGCCATCAGGTACAGGTGATAAATATCGGAAGGCAGCCCGAGGTTCGCGTCGCTGCTGCGCTGGTAGGCAGACAGAACCAGTTCCCCGTCATCCAGTTGGAATTGTACCAGACTCAAGCAGGGTGCCTGATTACTTTCGGCACCAGTCTCACCCAGGAAAAGCACATAGTTCTTGCTGTTGCGCTTCTCCCGGTTGATTTTCGCTATCAATGGCGGCAACTTCTCGAAATAAGTAGGATAACTATTCACCAGGATGGAACCGCAATAATCCCACCAATTGATACCGGCCTCCCGGTACTTCTCCACATTACGTTCCCCCTGCATGAACAGCTGGAGCTCGCTACGGAGTTTCTTACGGGCGATATTATGCCCCTCGAATATGTCAAGCAAGTCCGCCGGTGCCAGCGACAACTGCTCATTCAGAAGGTATTGTATGTTTCCCTTCTTGTTGGTCTGTGTCTTTCCCGCGACAAGAATCTTGTCCAGGATACGGTAATACTTATTCATAGCCATTTCCTCCTTCTAATATTGAAACACCCTAAAGATAGGGGAAAACGGTGCCCCAAACGGCAGAAGACAGCCTTTTCACACTGCAAGCGTCTTGCAGTCGCTCTGAAACCGTTTCACCAGGGCGTAAATCTTACGCTCGCTCACCGAATACTTCTCGGACAGTACAGCTACGGCATACGAGACTTTCTCACCATGATCCAGCAGGCGGGTATAATCCGCATACAGGTCGATATACCGGGCATCTTCCAGACGGATGCCGACCGCCTGGAGCCTTTTCAGTAGCTCCCGGTTAAAGTTTAATATCTCAATTACTTTCATACAACAAAAAAATTATATCTTTGCAGTGCCAATCATTTATTAAAATACAAAAAGCGAACCTGCGACAAAGGGTCTATGCCCCCGGTCGTGCGGGTTCGCTCGTATTGTTAATAAATGATTGGCGTCTATATTAACCAGGCCGGGGGCTTTTTAACTTTCCCAGACCTTTTAATACAACTGTTTATTTAATTATTTCTATATCTACAAAAGTACAATATTTTATTCCTAATGTTATACCTTTCAAAAATAAAAGTAGAATATTAGTAGCTTCCATACATTCTACCCACATTCTACCGGGCGTCTAAAATCAGGTGTTTTTTTCTTCCTTTTTACAGCCTTCAAATCCCGAATAATCGTATTAGAAAGAACCTCTGAATACACCTCCGTAGTTCTGACGGAAGTATGACCTAACAGCTTCTGGACGGTGGTTATCGGAACACCTTGGTGAACAAGCAGGGTCGCACAAGTATGACGGGCAAGGTGATAGGTTATGTGCTTCCTTATCCTGGCAAGGGCAGATAATTGGGCAAGATGCTTATTGGCTTCTGAATTAGGTCCGATTTTAGCAAAATCTGTTACTATATCGTAACGTTCCAATACAGCCAATGCCTTACCCTCAAACAGAAGATGTAGCGGAAGTCTTATCTCCACATCTGTTTTGACAGACTTGAAATAAAGCCACCGCTTACCATTCACACGAATAATGTTCTCAGGTGTAAGCTGGCAGAAATCGGAATAGCGCAGACCGGTGTAACAGCAGAACAGGAAGGCATCGAGTACATGGCGAAGCCTTTTGTCGGAGACCTGCAAGTTCTCCAACTTCCGCAGTTCATCCGGTGTCAGGAACTCTTTTCGCCCTTTCTCTTGCTTTATCTTGAATTTCCTGAAAGGATAAGCATCAGAGGGAATATAACCCTGATTAATGGCTTCATTCACCAAGGTACGAAGCTGCCGGAGATGCTTGGCTATCGTATTGACACTATTTCCCTTCTCTTTCAAATGCACTTCAAAATCCCTTAAAAGAGTATAGGTAATGTCTTTGAAATCCAATCCGGGACGGAACTCCTGAAGTACGGTTATCGTTGTCAGAAGATTTTCCTTGGTACTTCTTTTACGGTCGGATTCCTGCACATAGATTCTGGCAAATACGGGGAAAGTGACATTGACCGGCTTGTTTTTTCTGATAGCATCCTTCAGCAATGACAAGGTAACCGGAATGCTGCGCTTCCATAGGGATAGCTCAATGGCTTGCAAGTGTAAAATAAACTCGAATAGCATTGTGTTCAGGTCATTCGCCTGAGGATGGTTACACACTTGAGAAGTTTGTTTATCCCAGTGTTCAGGTTTCAGATAAATGTTCGTTTTAAAGTATACTTTTCGTTGGTTAAGCAAGGCTTCAGCTTGCACAAGGGCCATTCCCTGTTTGTTTAGCTGCTTCTTTCGATTATACACTAAGCGGTATTTTATTTTATCCATTTTTAAGCCAAATGTACTTTTTTGGACGAGAAGCTGCAAACCGATGTGGGAGAACTGATATGGAAAAAATTACGTGTTATAAACTCTTTTGCATTACACTATTCCCATTCAGCCCAATGGGACGGAATAAGTCTTAATATCATTGGAAACCATAATTTCTACAACGTAGGGATTCGATTGGCTACCTACTCTAATGGAGTGCCTTCTGACGGAATAGTCGGAGAGTTTTATTCCATACCATCCAAATTTACTGACATCAAAGTGCTTTATAAAAATTGGGATGTTTACGTAGTATTTACCATTGCAAAAGGGCAATCCGTTGATTTAAAATACGATTGCCGCACCCAATGCGATATAATTGAAGATATTGGTTTCATTGACGATAGCTTCACGGAGATAACAGAGACGTTATAATGAGGTTCATTGTGCGACAGCTGGCCACGGATTGAATGGCTGATTATTTTGTTTTATGCGAAAGAATATCTGGCTTTTATTGGTGGTAAGACGCTGTAATATATTGCCACCAATATTGCGTACTTCAAATAGACCAAAACAGTTACTGACTGGCATATTTTGCCATGCGCCCCATAAATTAACAAAGTATACCCCAGGTGTTGTATATTGGTCCCCATCAGAAAGAGTGGTATTCCTTTGTTTATTGGCTCCATTATCCATCAGTTCTCCCACATCCGTAAATCGACGTGGGAGAACTGATTGGTATTGTTAGTCTTGAAAAAATAGGATTGGCCAATAAAAATAATGTGAGATTCGAACTTTCGAGACCGGAAACAGATACCTGGTTTCATTTGGCGATGTGTAATGGTGGAAAGATAGAACTCATTTCGGCAGCTTCTTTAGTGGGCGCTCCAGGTTATCTATATTACATATCCTTAGTGTCTCATAAATCAGCCAGCAGTCCTTATGGGAAAGTATATTCTTTTGGAAGCCAAAGTATTGATTTCAAGCTTTACAGTAAGAAAGAGGAGAATGTTATTCACTATTATTTGAATATCACCCGCAATTGGTTGTCATTAAGTTTCCTACCTATTTTCATTGGCAAAAATGCTACAATATTGGCAGAGAATGCAGATATTCCCAATCTTGAAGAGTTGACAGAAATACCAGTTGAAAGCAGTATTGTCAGATAACTGTTATAATGGCCGGGAACTGTATTTCCCGACCATTATACCCTAATCATACTTCAACAGCATCTATTGCATCCTGAGGTAATTCGGAAATAAGTTCATTCTTTAATTCCAGTCTCGAGAAATCTGATGTAGATAGGATTGAAACTACCGGGTCATTGCTTTCAATATAGATATTCAAGCGGTTATCTTCTGTTTTTTTATACTTTAAATTAAGAAGAATCAGCTCATGACTTTTAGGGATTAAGTAGTGATAGCGAACCGAAATATATTTATCATCTACGCCATACATAACCTGTACAACAGCAAGCGTATTTTGGGCTATATAAGTGTGTCGGGTTGAGATTAAGAAATTAACCACACATTCTTGATTGACAGTCATTAATAAGCATTTTGCATTCATGCGAGTTGGAACCATTTTCTTATCCCAAAGTCCACTCTTTTGAAAGGTGGCCACTGGTATCAGTTCTCCCACGTCGATTTACGGATGTGGGAGAACTGATTGGTATCGCTACTTCTCAGAAAAACGGATTGCAGAAGTATAATTTGATACCTAATTTCTCAAATAGTGGCGGAATATGGTGCATTGGAACACTGCCCAATAATAACTTTTTATGCACCTTCCTTATTTCAGTAAATAATACATCTTTCAAGCAATGTGGGGTTTCTTTGTTGCAGATAATAGGAACTGGTACCGAGAATTTTAAGGCAAACTACAAATCCTTAATAAAAGGGACCCAGGAAGCCAAGTTTTACGCCAAATATAACGAAAAGGGCATTAATGTGTATGTTGATGCACCTGCGAATATAACTGTGTCTATATTGAGCTATAGCCACATGGCAAAAGACTTTTATTTCAACCTGGAAAAGCAGGAGTCTCTTCCTGAAGGCTGTACACAAGCGGTAGATGTTGATACTCTGTAGGCAATGTAAAACAGAATTAGTAGAAGGGTATTAACCTTCTACTAATCTATTACCCCAATGCAATAGGCACAATTTTTGTCAACTTATCTTTGATTGCATCTAAGTCTTCAAACTCCATTTTTTCAACGCTTTCAACTCCAGAATGGTCTGATAAAGGAATAATACAAACGTTCATATTACTATGTTCATGAGGTTCTATGTATATATTCTTAGTACCAACATATATGGAAAGATTATTTTCTCCGATACACACACATTTTCCTCCAAGTTTTTGATTGTAGGTTTGTGCAGCAAGAAGAAAAATTCCTATACTTGCTGCACTATATATTGAAATTAAAAATGTAGGAGTTCCATACTCTGAAATAAGGTTGACTTTTAAAACTCCATTTTCAACGCTTGATGGTGCCATTTCTTTATCGACTAAACCGTTCTTGCTTGGGGTCGCAATCGGTAATAGTTCTCCCACAACTTGCGCCAAGTCCTCTTTACTGATTAAAATCGGATTGCCGTCCTTATCCAAAGCACGTACATAATTTATCTCTTTTTTCTGAGGAAGTGCGCTTTCGACTTCCTTCATTGTTTTTATAGCTCCCATGATGATTTAAATTTAAATTGAACATTGTTTTAATCTTTTCTGAACACCACATCCTGAATCTTCCAGTTCCAGGTCTTATCGTCCTTCTTCCCGCTATTATGGAAATTCAAGGCTGACTTAATGATATTCTCTTTTAAATCGTTTTTCTTGAACTCGACTTCCGCCTTCTGCGGAAATTCCTTTACCTGCGCGGTATCTACCAGGATAACCAGCGCAACCAATAATGTGTCTAACATAATCCTTTTTATTAATATTAATATTAATAATCGAATACCAATCTCCTTAATACGCTGCCGACCGCTATGCCGGCAGCATCCGCAAGTATGTCCAGCCAGTCCCAGCCCGAACCGACCTTGCAATTCTTTTTATACATCCAGTCAGCGGCTTCTTTCGTCACGCCTGCCGTAACGGCACAGAGTTCACCCACTGTCAGCGTGATGGCAAGGCATGCAAGAAAATGCAGCAGCTTGTCGTTAATTCTTAAAAACATATCCAACATAAC
This sequence comes from Bacteroides sp. NSJ-48, assembly GCF_014287405.1. Lineage (NCBI taxonomy): Bacteria > Pseudomonadati > Bacteroidota > Bacteroidia > Bacteroidales > Bacteroidaceae > Bacteroides > Bacteroides sp. NSJ-48. The sequence continues at coordinate 8,499 of NZ_JACOOD010000046.1, forward strand.
CATTATCCACAGTAAAAATGAATCCAATGACTACCGTCAAAAACGAAAAAGCAGGATATTTGATTGATTGAAGAAGCGTTCGTTGTGCCTCTGTTATTGGCATTCATCAGGGGACCTTTTACCCAAACATTCCGGTTCAACTGGTTCTTCAAATATACAATCCGACCTGGAGTAGTTGACCTTGGAAGAAACAGGGTAGGGTCAAAGCTTATATCCGGTCCTCCATATATGATAATATCATCGGTATCACTGACCGTATAGCTCGGTGGGGCAGACATCATACTGCTGCCTAAATTGCGGACATTCGCTGCTAATCCGGAAGCCCGTAATCTGCTTATTCTTACCGATTCACCGCTCCTGGCATTCAAATCTACATTACCCAATGCTTCTATCGCACAAGTATCATATCCGGCCTGGGCCATCACTCTTACACCGGTTGAATGGTCACCGTAGGCATCCAAACTAAGTGCCGTAATCCCATCTCCACGAATACGGCACATTGCCCCGGACGAGACATTCACTTCAAAAAATTTCCCGCCATCCTTGCCTATCCTCAATGTCGCGGTCGGATTTTCCTTTTCGTTTTCAAGTCCTCTGTTGGTTATCTTGAATGCACCGATATAACCTTCGGTCGCGGTAACACTGCCTGTAAACTCCCCGTCTGCGCCATCCAGGTGCTTCACCCGCAGATTATCCACGTCGATGAGGTCTGCATCTATCTTCCTGGCAAGCAAAAGCTGCGTACCCAGTAGCGGGTATTCCTGGATGGATTTCCAGGAAGTAGTGTCCGGATTTTGGGCTACGTCAAAGAACGGGTGCATCTCACTGTTTCCCGGTACAGGATTCATCCACATGAATACAAACCCCTTCTCCTTATCCAGGAAATATTCCCCGTTCTTGTATTTGAACGGCAGCGGTTTCCAGTCACCCTCGACCGGGAACGGGGACGGATTCTGCCGAATAATGCTGGCCCTCTTCTGAGCAAGAAGGGTCTCGCGGGCACTATCACGGTACGCTTCCACAATCACCGAATCCGCATTGCCCCACTTGTCAGACGGAAGGTAGTATTCCCATTCGGACGATGCATCGGGGGAATCCGCCGTACCGAGGTCCTTGCCGGCCGACTGGACATGCAGCCGCCAGAATACATCCAGAAGGGCCGCATCAGCCCCGCTGCGGTGCAGGGCTTTCAGCTTCAGCGGCACCATCTGTACATTGTTACAGTCCACAGAGATGGCAGCCGGCTGGCACTCGATGTCAACGTATTCCACCGGGTCAGGCTCGCTGACAGCCACGACACTCAAAACTGCTGTCACCATCATAGCTCAATAGGATTAGTGTTCGTTGCAATTACTCTGAATGTCTTGGCCCGCGCCGCATCCGTATAGGTCAGTGCGATGTCCTTGCCCTGGAACTTGTTGCTGTCCTTTCCCGACAGCGTGAACGGATTGTTTTCACCGTCGAATGTGGCGAAGTCCCAGCTTGCCACCGCCACTTCCTCTCCGGATTGGCGTTTATAGGCATACGGCGTCAGCGTTCCCGTTTCTCCCGGATATATTTGCCCGTCCGATGAAAGCCCCTTGACCTTGAATGCCGCCAGTATAGGGTCTGAGAGGTCGAACACGGTAATGAAGCCCTTTGCAATGACTTTCGCATTCTGCACAGCCTCACAACTTACCACCAGCGAACCGTCAATATCATTCGCGGCAATGTTTTGGGTTCCCTGAGTTCCGAGGTTGGCCTCTCCCGATGGCAGTTGCTTCTTCCATTGGAGCGTAATGTTCCCCAAATCGTTGATAAGGTCTCCGCCACTGTACAGCGATGCCTTCAATGTCAGCACTTCGGACGGATTGATTATCTGCGTACCCTTGTCAGAAGTAATGAATAACTCATACTGTTTACCGGAACTTTCCTGAATAACAACATCAGTTGCAAGTTCGTTGAATGCGACCGTATGCCCGCCGATTTCAACTTCCCCGGAAACGGTTATGCGGTCATTGTCATATCCGGAGATGGGCACGAGGTTCTTCATCACCCGAAGTCCCGTCATGGGATAGGACTGCGAGTCTACACTTACATTATACCCGGTTACGCGCTTGAACATGCCGACAAACTGTTCCGTATTGCACAGCCCATCCTCCCCGAATGCAAGTTCGGTACCGTTGTACTTGAATACAAGTTTGGAAGGGATGAGGATACGCCCGCTGCTCACATCCCGCAATACGACGATGACAATAGGGCGTTTGTCCTCCGCCAACGCTTCAAAGTCCGGCGTATACTTGTCACTACCCTTTGTCCATGCCTGGATAAGCGGACCATTGTCCACGCGTACATACCCGTTGACGGTCGTTCCGTTGCTCACCGCCACGATAGCCAGTGAAGCGGTCACTTGATTCTGGTTCATCGCTGGCCTCCTTTCCTTTTTCCGTCAGTCTTTGCCCCGGCCGGCTGTTCCGGACCGGTCACGCTGCCTTCACCCTCTTCCGACGCCCCGCTGTCGCTGTCCGGATTCGGCTCCTGGCTGAAACCGGGGTCTATTTCCTCTTCCTCTTCGGGTGTCACACTGAAACCGGGGTCAATGTCCTCCGTACCCTGCATCGCTTCCTGCTGTTTCTCTATCAGTTCCTTTAACTCACGTGCAGAACCGATGATGTCGATGTCAAGAAGAGTACCCACATTCCGCATCTCACTGATAGGAATGTACACCCTGCCGTCCGGAAGGGTATTCATTATCCCAAAGAATTTGCCTTCGAGCTTTGCCTTTTCTACAATTACGTACATATTGATTAAAGTTTAAAGTTGTTACTCAATTATTCATATACCGGACCCGTGGCAATGAATACCGTCTTTCCGTCAATCTGCGAGGATATAACGGCGCCTTCCTCATCGCCCATCAGGGACTCACCGATGAGAAGCCCCACTTCCGCCCGCACATGGAAGATATATTTTGCCGGGAAACCCTTGTCCGCCGGAATGAACTCCAACGTCCGCCCACCGGTTGCCAGCACCTTCTCCGGCTCGCCCGGCTTGGCACTCTGGCCTTTCCATGTGATGCGGAAAAGGTCATCGTACTCTGTACCGTACTCGCGGCGGTTGTCGAAGATGCGTATTTCATAGGCGCTCGGCTGCTTCATATCATCGGAAAGTGTAAAACCCTTTGTCTGGATAATTTCGCAATTTAAGGAAACGGCCATCTCCGTCTTTACCTCAATTACCACTTCCAGCCGCCCGTCAGTAGGAGCCTGCGGTCTGTTGCCCGCATATTCACAGGCACGGCAACGGAAACTTGCACCAGTGACATACTTCGCCTGATACATCAGCTTTCTTGTATATACACCGTTCCCATCGTGGCAGACAATACCGGGGTCATCCGGCGTAACAGGGCGGTATGCTCCGTCTTCGAGGATGTCCCAGAAGTATGCGGCGTGTTCATCATCCACCGGTTCAGTACCCGTATAGAGCTGCGGTTCTATCTCCCTGTCCCAATAACCGGAACGGTCGGCCAGGCGAAGCGGGTCGGTCACCATCACGGTATCACCCTTCAGGCGCAACGAATACGCCTTGTTGTCGTACAGGTGCGAATACGACCTGATGCTCCTTTCGACCCTGACCTCGCGGTTCGTGCGCGGGTCCGTGAATATCGCGATACCGAAATACTCCACCGGCTTCTCCGGCGGAATGTTCTTCCGGATGGTAAGCGCATATTTGGGCACACCGCCGCTGCCGTCGGAAATGCTGTAATACTCACCCTCGACGATGCGGTTGGCCGACTTGTCACGGGGTGCGCCCTCGAACCACTCCACCCCCGTGAGTTCCATTTCACCAAATACCGTCTTCTCATCGAACGCCGATACCTTCGGCACGATGACCAGCGGTGTCAGGGTCCGGTCGGGGCTGTATTCCCGCAGCTGCTTGTCATACGTCTGCACGGGACTGCCCGACAATACTATTATCTCTCCCTGAAGGGAAAGGGGGGCAACGTAAATACGGCCCCACTGCTTGTTACTCTTTAATCCCATATACCTAATTCTTATACGATGTCAAATCCTAAATTCTTATCCACTTCCTCCAACCTGCCGTTTACCGGAAAGAACACCCGGCAGGTGAATATCACGGACTTGCTGACAAAACCGAAATCCGAACCGACCCCGTGCTGGTTCCCGTTGTCAATATGGATGGCAAGCCTGTTTCCGTCCACATACTCAGGCGTCCAGAGGTTGTCCGCCGGTACATTGCCACTGTTGCGGAACCACTCCACTTCGGTAGCATCGTCCGCCATCACATCATCCGTTATATCCGTAGTTCCGAAATATATACGCCCGGAAATTACCTCATCCACACCGCCTATGACGAATGCCTCCCCGCCTGATAGGGAGAGTTGGAGCGAATACCTGCTGTCGCCCTCAAGGAGTCCCCATGACGGGGAATTCCATTTCGGTTCGTCGGTTGTCTTATCTGACAGACAGCCCCACTTGCAGCCAAGGTGGTAGACCGTATGCTGTTCCAGCAGGGTATATTCACTGCCGGAAGGTTTCGACAGTTCGTGCTGTACAAAGCGATAAGGAGCGCCGCTCTGGGCCGTTTCCAGCGACCAGATCCCCCGGTCTACCTTGCTGGGAATGACATCACCGTTATAATCGAACTGATAGAATTTCTCGGCAATGACCGTCTGTGCAACGATGCCAACATCTTCGGTTGTCACCGGCAGTTTTTCGAGTGCCTTGATGTTAGGGAGTTTTCCAATTGTAAGCGCATAGTTGTAGTCCTCCAATATCGGCTTATAGACATTGGACAAGAACATAATCCGACCTTCTCGTGAAGAAATCATCCACGACTGTGCCCGCCCGTTAAAGCCGCCTGCCTCAGGAAGCGTACTGTTACCCCTGCGGGTTACGTTGTAACCGGCCAACGGCGGATAGTTCGTGCCGCCCGGCACTTCGCTGTCCGGATAGAGCACGACCGTTATGCTATTATCCTGCGCATTGGTAGTAAGAATACGCATCCAGCTTGTATGATACTCGGAACCGCCCGTAAGCAGTGTATTAATGATGGAAAAGCAGACATCATTCTCCTGGAACTTCATGAAGTCGAAATCCGTGCGTTTCTCTATTTTCAAACGATAGGTGCTCTCGCCCAAATCCTCCACGGATTCTATCTTGCCAATCTCGGTGAAGGAGTAGTCAGACTCCATTCCTTGAATCTGGTTTATTATCAAGTCAAGCACTGATAGTGAACCGCGGACTTCCAACCGTTCAAATTGTCCTCTACCATCAGGAAATATCCCTGCACCCTTGCCGGCAATCATACTGTCTACGAATTCGCCGAACCTTACCGGGTCCATGAAGGTTTTCGTACCGTATGCCGTGTCCGGATATAACCGGGAAAAGAAGTCATACAGACAGCGGCGTGCCGAATACAGGTTGTTGTCCGTCGGAAGGGTACGGTCGCCGGTCCTGATTATATCGGGAAGGGACGATGCGACATCACGGATATAGTTCTGCACCCCGGTTATGCCGTCCCGTATCTGTTCGAGCGTTCCGGAACTCAGGGCGTCGCTTATCTCCAGGTCCATCTTCGAGGGCAGGTTCACATTCCGGGTAATCTTCGTGATACGGCTGTCACGGTAGCCGGTATCCGGAAAATACTTCCGGCTCTCCAGCCTTACACGCCGTCCGATGAACAGGTCCGCACCGTGCTCCTCAACCCATACATGGTCAGTCGGGGCCTTGTAGACGCCGATGTCCTGCCAGTGTTCCCGGTTGTACTTGTCTACGGCATCGCTGAACTCCTTTTCGGCCGACGGGTAATACTCGTCGGGCATGCGGATATTCCAGATTATATAACGGTCGCCCACCTTCGGGACAAGCGTGTCACCCGGAAGCTGCATGCCGTCATCATAAGGCCAGATGGTCACAATCTCGAACTCACGGGTATCGCTGTCGAAATTGACATCGAAATAGTGTCCGTCATCCTTGCCGAGCCCTGCAAGCTCACCGTCCTGGAACGATACGCGCTTGACCGCTCCGGGAAGTTCATAACTGTTCGGGTCGAAATCCAGGGAAGCGTCACTGAAATAATATACCGTATAGGGCTCACCGTCCTTGTCCTTCACCTCCTTGCTGCGCACGCCGCTTACCGTACCCACACGCCTGGGATAGATACCGCTGAAGGCATCGCGTTCGTAGCGGTCGAATATGCCGTACTCGTCAACGCCCACCTCGACAAACTTCTTCCCGCCCGGAAGCATCAGGCGGCTGCTGCCGTACTTTTCCGGGTCGATGTTGCGCGAGGAGCCTATCGGGAACAGGCGGGTGTAGAACCCGGCCGTACTGCCCGTGACGCGTTCCAGGGAAACCAGCCCACCGCCGTAACCCAGCGTGATGCTTTCCCCGTGCTCGCAGCGGCAGACGTTCACCGTCTGCCCCTCGACCCACCATTCGGCCTTGCCGCCCACTTTTTCGGCAATCGCCTTCAGTGCCTCGTTGCAGTACATCCCCTCGTAATCTATGACGATGAGTTCCGTACCGTCAACCTGCCCGACCTTCCAGTCGGTGACATTCCCCATGCCGGCATTGACGGCACTGACCACCAGCGCCACATGCTCCCGCGGCGTGGCTGTCAGCGTGAACACCGGTTCGGCATCGCCGTCCGTCGTCTCCAGTACAAGGAAACGCCTGACGAGGCTCTCGATGCCGTACAGTTTCAGGTCATAGCGCCATTCGCCTTCACTCACCTGCTTCGGCGTGTAGCGTTCCGTCAGCCAGTAACGCTCGCCCATGAAGTCCGTGTAGTCGTTCACATCGACGGCTATATGGGCATGGTGCGTGAAGGAGAGGGCCAGCACGTTGTCACCCTGCACCTCCTTCCGCTGGGTCGAGCTGTCATCAGCGGCGATGTCCGCCCGCCTGTTTCCTTTCCTGTCGTATATCGTAATCATGTTCGGTTATCGTTTAAATGCCGTTTGAATGTCTTTTTAATCCGTCAGATGACCGGTACGGGTTCACGGAACTTCACCTTGAACTTGCCCGCATGCACTCCCTCCCTCCACAGATAGGTCAGCGGGGTGAACTTCGTGCAGTCCGCATATTTCAACCGCAGCTGCAGCCCCAACTGGGGGAGGCTGATGTCCAGCCAGCCGTCTTTCCCCTGTTTCAGGAAGTTCACAAAGGCGAAGTACTGTCTCATCCATCCCGCCTTTGTCCGGTTGAACAGGGCGAAGTTCAGCGTCACGTCACGCGCCTCGTTCCTCGGGGTGAGCACGGCGCTGTATTTCTCCCCGTGCTCCTCCCGTATATCCACGGCCGTGTCCTTCTTGGCCTTGCTCGGGGTCAGGATGGCCGTCAGGTTCTCCATGCCGCCGCGCCGGTCTTCCACCAGGAATACACCGTATTCAGTCCAGATGTCCGTGCCGTTTACCAGCACCAGACCGCTCAGTATATCTGCCATATCAGTTAAATTTTATACCGTCACGTTTTATCGTACGTATATCTTCCTTTATCTCGCCCAGGCAGGCGGTACCCAGCCTGGTGTGCTCCTCTATTTTAGCCAGGTATCCTTCGGCCGCGCTCATCTTCTCCGCGACGTTCTCGATGCCGCTGTCCATGCTTGCCCAATGCCGGAGACCGCCGGTGAACATGCCCTCCAGCTTCGTGCCCTGCTCCTGCGTCATGGCGGTGAAAGCGCCGGGCTTGCCCGTCTGCACCGTGCCTTCCTCCTGCACTTTGTCGTAGCCCGTGGCGGCGGCAAGTTCGTCACGGAGCTTCATGGCCTCTTCCACCATTTCGTTCCAACCCATAAAATCTCCGTCGCCATTCAGCAATTTATCCATTTCATCAGGGTCTAATTTACCATCATTTTCCATGGAATTACCGAATCTGTCATACCATGCCCTCAGCTTGTCACTGAACTGTTCACCGATGGCGTTTGACAGCATTGCCTGCATGAAATATTTGGATATGTCATCAGTGAAATCCTCAGCACTCTTCTCCATATCCATCAGACTGCTTACAAAACTGTCATACATGGAATCGAATGACATTCCGGTCAGACCCTCATAAAGATTATCGGTCAGCTCCTCCAGCTTGCCGGCCTGGTCTATATAGTCATCCAGCTTCTCGGTCAGTCGCCCGCCGTAGCCGCCCTTGCCGGTGTTCTGGATTTGAGTCCACATGTCCACGTTGCTGCGTAGTGCCTTCATCTCCTCCGGGCTCAGGCTCCACAGGTTCCCGTCCCACTGGCGGCCTATCTGCCCGCTCAGTTTGTCAATCTGCGCCTGGCTGAATCCGCCCCAGTAGTAGTTCCAGGAATGGTGGCTGCCGTGGTAACCGGCCTGCGCCATAGCCATCTGCAGGTAGTTCGAGTTTGTCTCCTGCTGCATCCTGTATGCATCGCGGTAGGCCGCCACACTCTTCGCGCCCTGGCCCCGCCTGATTGAGTCGGTCAAATCCTCAATAGAGGTCTGCAGCATCTCATTCCGGTCGGTCAGCCGCTCCATGGTGGCCTGTACTTCCTTCGCGTTGCTGCCGTTCCAGTCGATGATGCCGCCCAGGCTGAACACCTGCTTCACCGCTCCGCTTACCGCCTTGATACCGCCGGTAATGATGCTCATCGGTTTTGTCAGGTCTATGCTTTCCAATCCGTCCAGCGTCTGCCCCAGACCCTCCAGGTATTCGCCCATCCATTCCGGGGGATCAATGCCGAACTGTCCCGCCAGTCCCAGCAAATCCTCGGCGACTCCCACGTATTCCTTCACCTGTCCCACGCTGCCGTGCAGAGCATCCGTGGCTTCGGCCAACGCTTTCTGTTTCGTATTCCGGGCGGCATCCAGGGCCGCCTTGGCATTCTTCTGCTCGGCCTCAGTCCCTTCTTTCACCGCCTTGTTGTAGGCATCCTGCGCTTCCTTGACGGATATAGTCGCAGATTTCACCTGTGACATGGATGTCCTCAACGCTGTAAAAGGATTGCGCTCGTTCAGTTTCTTGTCGATCGAATCTATTGCACGGACCAGGTCTTTCAGGCTGTCCGGCTGCAGTTCCTTTTGCGTATCGATATATTCCTTCAGCCGGATTCTAAGGGACTGGAGACTTTCGGTGGACACCTTGTCGAGATCACCGAACACGGCTTCCCAGTCCAGCCCTTCCTTCAGTTCCTCCATATCGAAGTCGGCCATCTTTTTCTTCAATTCTTCCTGGAGTGTTTTCCGTTCGCCTTCTGTGGTGGCTGCAGCAATACGCTTTTCATACTCCTCAGTAATAGCCAGTTTCTTTTCCTCGTAGTTGCCATATTCCGACAGGTAGTCACGCATGGCCTGGCCTTCTTTTTCCTTTTCTTCCTCGAAGGTGGCCGTAATGGCAGTACTCCGGTTCTTGTCGTTCGAATCGCGGGCTGCAACAAGGGCATCTGTCTGTTCCGGGGTCAATCCGTTCCCGCCGGTGGATATGCCGGCTTCCTTGTTCTCACGCTTCCAGGCGGCTTCCTGCCGGTTTATCTCTTCTTTCCGGGCGTTATAGTCATATTCGATTTGTGCCAGTTTCTTTTCGGTGCCGGCCTGCATGCGGTCTATTTCCTCTTTCCGGTTCTCGGCCTGGAGTGCCGCAAGTTCCTGCGCCAGCCTGCGCTCGGTGGCAAGCCGCTGTTTGGCTTCCGCTTCCGCATTCTTACCGGACTGTTCGGGGTCGGTATGTCCGCCGATATTCCCTTTCCCGGCTGCTTCTGCGGCTTTCTTTGCCTCTTCCTTGGCCTTTGTCAGGTAAGCTTCGCGTCTCGCCTCTGCCTCCTTGATTTTCGCTGCCTTGTTGGTCTCATTCTCCTTGTCCACTTCCGCATCCATTTCTTGTGGGGTAAGCCCGACATGATGGGCTCCCATTTTGGCCATAAAGCGGAAAAATCCGCCATGTGCGCCTTCCACTTCGTCCGGATTCTGGGCTTTGATTTTATTCACCTCTTCATCTGCTTCTGCAGCTTTGTTGACAAGGTTCTGGACATTGGCCTGATGAAGCAGCACCTGCACATAGTCCTCGCTTTTTTGGATAAGGGTGTCATACCACCCGGATAAGGTCTGATAATAACCGAAACTTTCCCCGTACTTGCGGTTCAGCTGCTCCACCTTGGCCTTTTCCTGTTCCTTGCTGCCGGTGAAATTCTTTATTTCGTCGATGACCGATTTGAGCTCGAAACGGGTACGCACCATCTGGGCGCGGCCGTCCTTTTCTATCTCGGTCATTTCCCTGAGTGATATGTTGAATTCGTCCACACCTTTCCTGGCACTGAACAAGTCTTTTGTCCACGCCACGATCTCGTCACCGTGCATCACCAGCAGCATGATGCCGGTGGTGAACGCTGTCTGCCATGAAAAGAGGGAGGAAAGCACCTGCTTCCATACCGGTATCCCTTTTTTGCCGGACTTCTGCAGCTCGTCGTATTCCTTCCGGGCACGGGCCAGCTCGTCTGTAAAAACCGGCAGGTTGTTGCTGATGGCCATAAAGAACATCTGAGGTCCCATGGCCAGCGAGGGCATTTCACGGGCTATCTGCTGGATGCTGTTGTGCAGGCCGCCCAGCTGGCGTCGGGCGTCGGGCACATCCGCAGGCGTAACCTGTACGGATTCCGATTCCTCCTGCAGCTGCTTCAGCCTGGAACGCAACTCCTCAAGAGTCTTTTCCAGCGCGTTAATCTGTACGATGTTCGCACGCTGGTCCAGGTTGGGGGCGGCTGTCTCACCGGCAAGGCGCAGCCTTTCCAGTTCAGCCTCCAGCAGTCTGACGGTATTACGCAGTTCCAGCGCCTCACGCTCGGCCTTGTCCATGCCGGGCGTGAGTTTGTCCTTCATTAAAAATTCAATTTCTACAGGTTTGCTCATTCCAGTCTGCTTTGAAAAAATCCTACAATATCATTCGCTTCATCTTCCGCGCTGGACTCCGGTCTGGAATCATGGTTTCCGCTGCCTTGCTTTTGACGCACATACCGGGGCGCGTCGCCCAGCATCATAATCAGCGTCTGGTAGTTCACACCGTCCAGGATGTAGTCCACACTCCAACCGGTCGCGGTCGCTATCTGCCACACGAAGCCGAAAGGGCTATGGGAACCCTCATAACGGGTTCTTAACTCCCCTTCCTTGCCCGGCTCAGTCTCGGCTTCATCGGGTTCGCCCGCGCTGCCGACCTGATAATACGCATAAAATCCTCCGTGCCCATCATCCGCTCAAATGTCCGGAACATGGCCGTCAGATAGCGCCACTCTATGAAGTTCCGCAGTACCCAGGCCGTCAGACCGATACCCGCATGCCGCGACACGTAGCCCCGGCATACCGTATAGGCCAGCAGCCGGCTCACTGCCTGACCATGCTCCGCCACAAAGGCCAGTTCCTCCGCCTTGTCTTTCGGCTGCCAGTCGGGCTTGACACCCATCTTCAGGTATTCCCTGGCCAGCAATATCTGCCCCCGCAATCGCGGCCGCTTCATCGTCACACGCATCTCCACGGGGCGTTTCAGCCAAGGCAGCTTCCACTTTTTAAGAGGAACGGACACGCCGCTGTCAAGCAGCGCGTCCGCACATTCCATTTCTATCAGTTGTTCCAATCGGTCGGCCATACCTTAATTCTTTCTGCTTTTGGCCTGTACAGACGCGGCTGCTTCCGCTGCCGGAAGCTTGTACTGTTTCCACTCATCCGGAAGGGCGTCCGCATAGAACACACCGTAGGGCTGCGAACCGTCCTCCGGCATAGCCACCTCAAGCGTGCATTCTATCTTGGCCGTTTCCGTAAGCGTCAGCTTGCCGCCCAGGTTGGAAAGCAACGTACCGTTCGGTATCAGTACGCTCTGTCCGGACACCAGGCTGAGTTCCCACGGTCCCTGCATCAGGATGGCGGTCTGCGGAGCGGTCCAGCCTACAGGGTTCTTCTTCTCGCTGTCCTCTGTCCTGTAGTGCAACGAACCGCCCAGCAGTGCATGCAGGTTCTTGTAGTCCATCTGGATTACATTAAACGTGGGGGCAATGCTGCCGTTGCTCTGAGGAATAACCAGCACCGGGGCTCCAGGCGCCTGTTCAGCCTCAATCTTCGCGGCTTCGGGTTTCTGGCCGCCCAGGTCGAACGAACCTTTCTCGATGTAACCCACCACAAAGTCCTTGTATTTCACGGCACCGATGCCGTACATGAAATTCTTGTTCATCATTTCTTCAGTTTGATGGTTAATAACACACCGGCAAACAAGCCGGCCAATACACCTATGATAAATACCCGTACCGGGTTCGGAGGGCGTTTTTCTTCCGTTTGAACGTCATTTAAAGTTCCATTCCTGGTCTCGCTGCGGATGCGCGCCAGCTCTTCTTCATACCATAGCACCAGCTGCTGCAGACTGTCACACGAGGCTTCGGCCACGATGTTCCCGCTGCCGTCGCTGCCTACGGTCAGATTCGCCTGCCCGCTCTTACCACGGTACACGGCACCTTCAGGAAGTTTACGGAGGCTGTCCGGCGGTATCGTCAGCTTCACCGCACTCGCCGGTATCCCCGCCATCACCAGTCCCGCCCGCCGACTTCCGCCCGCGCTGTCGACGCTTGCCGCTTCCGTCTGTATCTTCTCCGCCATCGTGCTCTTCCTGCTGCTTGCGCAGCCCGCCAAGCACAGGGCAATCGTCATGATGGCGGCAACTGTTGGCCGTGTCAATAGCCTTCCTGAGCCGTGCCATCTCGCGTTTGTTCGCCTGCAGGTCTTTTCTTGTTGCATTCAGTTCTTCTTTTAACGGTTCGACAATATTCTCTATCAGGATGCGCGTGGCCTTGTCCACGTTGTCGATACGCACGGTCTCGGCCGTGGCGTTCGCCTTCCTGACAGTAGGCCTGATGGTTATCAGGGCCGTCAGGGCGGTGGCAAGACCGCCGCCCAGGACAAGGTTCAGCAGCTCGTTGAAATCCATAGCGCATCCAGGCCGGACAACCGGCTATTTGCCTGACGCCTTTCTGACGAACAGGCCGATCAGCCACTGTATGAAACCCGTATCGGCAATGCCGTTGGCCACAAGGGAGGAACCCAGACCGTAAAGAAGGGCGATATACCACTCCACATCCGACACAAAGCCCGCATCAAGCCACCAAAGCAGCATCGCGGCGGCAATGCCGGTAAGCCAGCTCACAAGCTGCGTCCAGATGCCTGACATTTTTGGAAAAAGTTTCTTGATACCCTCCACAAGGAGGACAACGCCGCCGGCGAAACCGGCAAAAGTCGCAATCATCGCGTCATAGTCAGCCTCAGGGGTCACACCATCCTGGGCAAAAGCCACGGATACGAATCCGAGCATCAGTGCAAAAAATAATAGAAATCGTTTCATCTGTCTTTTGATTTATTGGTTTATACCTATTTCTTTCAGCCATTTCTGTACATCGAAGCTGGGGCAGGCTTTCGCCGCCAGTTCGTTATGGCCCACAATGCGAACATCCGGGAAACGGCGGTGGAAATCCTTCACATACTTCTCCAGCGCCTTCTCCTGACAAGCCGTGCGGGTGTCTTTCGGGGTCTTCCCGTCCCCGGACACTCCCCCGGCATATACGATATGACGGCTCACACTGTTGTAACCTTTGGCTCCGTTGGTCACTTCCCAAGGGTCCACCTCGGCGTCCTCGTTGTTGTCTACAAGACGTTCCACACCCCCGTTCAGGTGGAACAGGTCGGTATAGCCCACCTGCTTCCAGCCTCTTCCTCCCCGGCACACCGGAGAAGTATGCCATTTGCGGATGTCCGCCGATGACACCTCACGCCCCTCCGGGGTGGCCGTACAGTGAATTACCAGATACTTCAACTTTGCCATGCCTACGCCTCCTGTTTTGCCTGACTGACGGTTATCTTCACGGTCCTGGCCTTGTCGGAGTCCAGCGTCAGGGTGACAGCCCCGCTCTTGTCCTTGCCCGTCGTATTGGCTGCGGCAGAGATACGGATACCGTTATCCGTCGGGGACACGGTAAAGCCCGCAGGGGATGCGCTCACGCTGTACTCGCCGGATGCGGTCACGGCAACATCCTGGCTGCCGCCTTCCGGCTTGATGGTCACCGCGGTCGGAACGGCAGACAGCTTTTTCTCCGCGGGCTTGAACACCGGATTCGGACGTTTGTCCAGCACCACCACCTCCTCACCGAACGCAATGTTCGTATCGGCCTTCATCAGCATCTTGAAGAAGTACAGTTCGCTGGCATTCGAGATTTTATCAATCTGAATCACGTCCTCGTCATCCTGCAGGTTCACCGCCGCAAACAGGTTACCGCCGGCATCGGGCGAACAAAGGGTGCAGACAATCAGGTCATCGGGCCAGGCGGCAAGGGTCTCGATGGTAATGCCCTTGTAGCGGCGGGCATTCACGTCGGTTTCGCTTGCATTCTTGGCCTCGCGCTGGGTCAGTTCGTCGTCATACTTGTCAAAGTCGTTCACGCTCATCAGAATGCGAAGGTCCGGGTTGTTGCGGATAGCTACGGGAATCTTCACGCGCAGAGCCTTCAGGCGGCCCAGCATGGTCGATTCCGCACTGTCCACCACAATAACCTCGGTGTCCTTGGCCATTTGGGTCAGGATGCCGTTGAACAGGTGGTCATCGTCATCGCCGTACTCACCGTTCACATAATGGTTGCCCAGTTCAAACTGCACCTGCTTGGCCAGTTCGGCAAGCAGGGCGTTCTGTGCTTCGGGCGGAAGTTCCGAAAACACCAGGTTGCCCTTCGGCTGCCACTTGCGCCAGATGTTCTCGAACGTGCGGGGATTGAACACCGTAAAGGCCATGAAGTCCACCGGGTCAAGGCTCTTTTCATCGTAGTTGAAGTTGCCCTTTGAATCTTCCACACCGGGGTTTTCCTTGCGCTTCTGAAGCATCTTGCCCGTTTTCAGGCGGGGCAGGCTGATTTTCTTCTCCACACCGGGAATCACCATGATCAGCCCCTTTTCCACAATCTCGTTGTTAGTCGCGGCAAGTGTCAGCAACTGTTCCAGTACCTCGCCGCTGTAATTCGTGTTTCTTACAATTATTGCCATATCTCAATCACTTTTTACGTTTGTCCTTGATTTCACGCATACGCCTGTTCCAGGGGCTTTCTTCACCGTCCGGTTCCAGGTGCAGGTCTTCCATCACACGGCGCTTCACCGGCAGTTGGGCCAAGGCCTTTTCGCCGTTCTCGCGGTCATTTGCCAGAAGGTTCTCGTAGATGGGACGGGTCGTCGCATCGATGCGTCCGTCCTTCTCTGCCGCGTCAAGCAATTGCTTGCGGGCGGCAATGTCATCGGCAGCGGCCTTGTCCTCGTAGGTCTTCACCTTTGCCTTCAGGTCGGTATTCTCCCGCGTGAGGCCGGGAACCTTTCCCGCCTCTTCCTCCAGCTGGTCCATCATGCGGAACACATCCGCATCACTCGCGCAATCCTTGAAGCGCGGGCGTTTCTTTACGTCTTCCAGATTCATGTCTTCTCTGTTTTTTTGTGGCTCAACGAGCCGGTTATTGAATAAAGTATATATCTGTGCCGGTGTGCTGTCCTCCGGCACGGGGTCTGCATCATAGATGCCGTCTATGAAACCAAGGTCCAAAGCTTCCTGTGCGGTCAGCCAGTGGTCTTCACCGTCAAAATAGGTTTGCCTGATCATGTCCGGGTCCAGTCCCAGACGTTCGGAGTAAATCTCACTCAGGCTGCTTTCCAGACTTTCTATCTCTTCCATGCACCGCTGCAGGTCCTGTTTGTTGCCGTAGCATCCGCCGCTCACACTGTGCAGCATCAGCCGGGCATACCGGCTCATCTCCACCGGCTTGCCGCAAAGGGCTATCACACTGGCCATGCTGGCGGCTATGCCATCCACATAGATGCGGATGTCCGCCTTGCTCTGGCGCAGGGCGTTGAATATCGCAATACCGCTGTACACTTCCCCGCCGTTGCTGTTTATGCGTATATGGATGCGCCGGCTCACCCGCTCGGCTTCCATCAGTTCCTGTGCTATGCGCCCGCTTTGCACCTCGGTATAGTCCCCGATGTCCCCGTACAGGAATATCGTGCTGATACCGTCATCGCTTGTTGTAATATTGAAAAATCTGCTCATCGTCATGTCTTTACCTGCGGTTTCCCCGCGTTTCGATGGTGCGAAAATAGGACATTCCCATGGCACGGGGAAACCGCGTTTTTATCATGCCGGTTTCCGGTGTTATCATGCCGCTGCAACCCGGCATCATGCGCGCAGCCTTTTACAAAGACCGCTTTTTGATGCAATTTTGTAACGTGATTTACAATTAAAAAGGACGATTTATGGCAGATTTGACGAATGCCCAGAAAAAGGAATGGGCAAAGACTTTGTACCTCAAGGAAAACCTCACACAGCAGGAAATTGCCGACCGTGTGGGCGTGTCGCGGGTGTCAGTATCCAATTGGGTTCGGGCCGGGAAGTGGGAGGAACAGAAGGTGGGGCTTACGCTCACAAGGCAGGAACAGGTGGCTAACCTCTACCGGCAGGTGGCCGAAATAAACAAGGCCATCGCCGAACGGCCCGAGGGGGAACGGTTCCCCTCATCCAGAGAGGCTGACATTCTCGGGAAACTGTCGGCGGCCATACGCAACATGGAGCAGGAAGTGGGCATTGCCGACATCATCAGTGTTTTAACCGGACTCATCGACTGGGTACGGGCGGCCGACCTTGAAAAGGCAAAGGAAATCACCCGGCTGGCCGATGCGTACATTAAAGACAAATTATAAAGGGACAGACAATGAAACAGACTGACAGACTCGCTCTCCTGGATTGGGAGAAGTACAAAGAAGACATCGCAAGGGCTACACCGGTCGACCGGAACATGACGGCAGCCGAACGGGAAAAACACCGGGAATATCTTGAGAAACATCCTATAGAATGGATCAGGTTCTTTTTCCCGAATTATGCCAAATCTGAATTCGCCGATTTCCAGAAAAAGGCTATCCGGCGGATCATTGCACACGATGAATGGTTCGAGGTTCTGTCCTGGAGCCGTGAGCTGGCCAAATCCACAGTCACCATGTTCATCGTCATGTATCTCACGCTTACCGGACGCAAAAAGAATGTTATACTGACCTCCAACAGCAAGGACAATGCGGTGCGCCTGCTCGATCCCTACCGGGCAAATCTCGAAGCCAACGGGCGCATCATGGCATACTACGGCAAACAGGAAATGCCGGGTTCATGGACGGAGGACGAATTCACCACCAAAGGGAAGGTTTCGTTCCGGGCACTGGGTGCCGGGCAGTCGCCGCGTGGTTCGCGTAACGAGGCCATACGTCCTGACGTGCTGCTGGTCGATGACTTTGATACGGACGAGGACACCAAGAATCCGGACATCATCCAGAAGCGCTGGGACTGGTGGGAAAATGCGCTGTACCCCACACGTTCCATTTCCGAACCTACACTGGTCATCTTCTGCGGAAACATCATCGCCAAGGACTGCTGCGTGGTGAGGGCGGGCGAAATGGCCGACTCCTGGGACATCGTGAACATCCGCGACAAAAACGGTTTTTCCACATGGCCGGAAAAGAACTCGGAAGAGGACATCGACCGCACACTGTCCAAAATATCCAAAAAGGCGGCACAGGGAGAATATTTCAACAACCCGATTTCCGTGGGCGAGGTATTCGAGAACATTTCATACGGCAAAATACCGCCTCTCTCCAAATTCAAGTTCCTCGTGGTGTATGGCGACCCGGCACCGGGCGAAAGCAAGGGTAAGAAAGGTAAATCCTTCAAGACGGTTTCGCTCTGTGGCAAATTGGGCACCAGGCTCTATGTCATCAAGACTTTCCTGGCGCAGGCGCTCAATGCGGAGTTCATTGACTGGTATGTCCGGATGCTTGAATTTGTCGGGGGCAAGACCAATGTCTATTGCTACATGGAGAACAACAAGCTGCAGGACCCTTTCTTCCAGCAGGTGTTCAAACCGTTGGTGGCAAAGGTGCGCCGCGAACAGAAGATTGCGCTGTTCATCCGGGGCGACGAGGAGAAGAAGACGGACAAGGCTACGCGTATCGAAGCCAACCTCGAACCGCTCAACCGCGAAGGGAACCTCATCCTCAACGAGGCCGAACGGGACAATCCGCACATGAAGGAACTGGAGGACCAGTTCAAGCTGTTCACACTGACCATGCGCTATCCGGCCGACGGACCGGATGGGGTCGAAGGGGCAAACCGCATCATCGATGAGCTGATCAGGCGCATTGAACCGCCCGTATTCCGTTCACGGAAGGATGTAAGAAAGCGGAACAAGAAAAGATTATGACAACTCTAAAACAATAATGACTATGAGCAAATTTGTAGAACTCACCGATTACGATGCAAGCATCCATCGCGACATCCTCGACGCACTGGTACGCGAAGACGAAACGGTCATTGAGGTTTGCGAGGACAGGGCCATTGCCGAAATGCGATGCTACTTGGGCAAACGCTACGACTGCAACAAGATTTTCGAGGCTACCGGCGAGAACCGGAATCAGCTCGTGCTGATGATGGTCATCGACATGGCGGTCTATCACATCTTCTGCATCCATAACCCGCAGAAACTCTCCCAGGTGCGCAAGGACCGCTATGAACGGGCGGTGGAATGGATGAAGGCGGTGGCCGACGAGGATATTTCAATCGAAGGGGCTCCGTTGCTGCCCGAGGAACAAAGGGCGGGCAGGTCGGATTTCCGCATTCAAAGCAACCGCAAACGAACGAACCACTGGTAAACAAGCAAGCATCATGAAAAAGAAGAACAGAAAAAGAAACAAAGCCGGCATCATCACCGTAGGGGGAAATTTCGCTTTGCCGGGACAGAAGAAACCGAATGTGATTGTGCTCACACAGCCCAAACGCTTCGGACTGGACATTTCCGATTACATGGCAGCCGTCAGGGCAGCCGAGAATGTCGATTTCTCACGCCGTTACAAACTCTATGACCTCTACGAGGATATTCTGATGGATACGCACCTTTCCTGTGTAATCGAAAAGCGCAGGAATGCCGTATTGTGTTCCAACATGGAGTTCCGGGTGGACGGGAAGCCGGACGATAAAATCAACGAGCAGATACAGTCGCCCTGGTTCAACCGGCTGGTGGGTGACATCCTTGATGCGAAATTCTGGGGCTTCTCGCTCTGCCAGTTCTACAAGCTGCAGGAGTGGGTGGATTATGACCTGGTACCGCGCAAGCATGTGGATCCGGTCAGGGAACTCATCCTGCGCCACCAGACGGACATTACCGGCCATTCCTGGAATGAATATACCGACCTGCTTTTTGTGGGTTCACCGTCCGATTTGGGGCTGTTGGCCAAGGCTGCACCTTGGGTCATTTACAAACGTAACACCACGGGCGACTGGGCACAGTTCTCCGAGGTATTCGGCATGCCCATACAGGAATATATCTATGACTCCGACGACGACGAGTCCCGCCAGCGGGCCATGGAGGATGCGGCAAATGCCGGAAGTCTGGCGCAGTTCTTTCATGCCAAGGACACGGAACTCAAACTCACGGAAGCCGGAAACAAAACAGGGTCCGCTGACGTTTACGAACGCCTCTGCGAACGGTGCAACAACGAAATATCCAAGCTGATCCTGGGCAATACGCTGACTACAGAATCGTCTGAAAAAGGTACACAGGCTTTGGGTACGGTTCACAAGAAGGTGGAGGACAAGGTGCTGGAGGCCGACCGGAAGTATGTGCTCAACGTGTTAAATTACGACATGACGGACATTCTGCTGCGCATGGGCATCAATACTGAAGGGGGGACATTTTGCTTTCCGGAACCGAAGGAAACGGATGCCGGTACCAAAATATCCATCCTTACGCAGCTGAAGAAAAACTTCAACATCCCCATCGATGACGACTATCTCTATGAGGAATTCGGTATCGACAAACCGGCCAACTACGAGCAGCTGAAGGCGGAACAAAAGACGGCTGAACAAGCCGGCCAGATTCCAAGCCCGAAGAAAGAGCCGGAACCGGCGAATAAGGGACGGGATGATGAACCGACACCGAAACAGAAAAGAAACTTCCGGAACTGGCTCAAAGGTTTTTTCGTGAAAGCCCCGGCAGACGGGGCAGCTTTAGACTGGTAGTCGAC
>NZ_JACOOD010000047.1:0-27420 GCF_014287405.1 Bacteroides sp. NSJ-48
TAAACTGATAAAAGAAGGAAAGGGGCTCATTACAGTTGCCAAATATATGTTTATGGGACTATTTATAACCCGATATAATTGGAATATAGCAACTTGTTGCCAAATGCATGAGGAAAAAGTAGCATAGCCAAAAGAAAATATAGCAGAACTTAAAATATAAATGAGGTTGTGCCAACGTTTTGACACAACCTCATTCTCTCTGAATTTATTAACGGCCTATTTCTCCCCTATCAGGGTTTTTACAATAAAAATAAACAAAAAGGGATGCAATCTTCACAGATTACATCTCTTGAAATATCCTAAAAAATCTTTTTTGTAAAATCCTATTGAATTAATTCAGCCATTATTTGTATTACAAACAAAAAATTAGTTTTAAAAGCACTTTACAAATATAGTGAATAAAAAGCGTATTGTCAAGTATTTCATGCTGTTTTTTTACACTACTTCGCTACAAATCTGAAAATAAAGACTTAACTTTGCACCGTTTAATTAACAGGATATAAACCGAATTAAGCAAACTATCAACAAGTTTCAGTAAGTATATCAACAAGTTTTCAACAATATAATAAAAACCATTATGGAATACAATTTCAGAGAGATTGAAAAGAAATGGCAGAAACGATGGGTAGAAAATAAAACCTACCAAGTGACGGAAGACGAAACAAAGCAAAAATATTATGTACTGAACATGTTCCCCTACCCCAGCGGCGCAGGTCTGCATGTGGGACATCCGTTGGGATACATCGCTTCGGACATTTATGCCCGTTACAAACGTCTGCAAGGTTTCAATGTCCTGAATCCCATGGGATATGACGCTTACGGCCTGCCCGCAGAGCAATACGCCATACAAACCGGACAACATCCGGCCATTACCACCGTCAACAATATCAACCGCTATCGCGAGCAATTGGACAAGATAGGTTTCTCTTTCGACTGGAACCGTGAAATACGTACTTGCGATCCGGAATACTATCATTGGACACAATGGGCTTTCCAGAAGATGTTCAACAGCTATTACTGCAACGAAGAAAAGCAGGCGCGTCCCATTGAAGAACTGACAGAAGCATTCGCCAAATATGGAAACGAAGGACTGAACGCCGCATGCAGCGAAGAACTGCGCTTCACTGCCGACGAATGGAACGCCATGAGCGAAAAAGAACAGCAGGAAGTCCTGATGAACTACCGTATCGCCTATCTGGGTGAAACAATGGTAAACTGGTGTCCGCAACTGGGTACCGTGCTTGCCAATGACGAGGTGGTAGACGGCGTATCCGAACGCGGCGGTTTCCCCGTAGTCCAGAAAAAGATGCGCCAATGGTGTCTGCGCGTATCTGCCTACGCACAACGCCTGCTGGACGGACTCGACACCATTGACTGGACCGAATCTCTGAAAGAGACGCAGAAAAACTGGATAGGCCGCAGTGAAGGCGCCGAAATCCAATTCAAGGTAAAAGACAGTGATTTGGAATTTACCATTTTCACCACCCGTGCAGATACCATGTTCGGAGTTACCTTTATGGTGCTGGCTCCCGAAAGCGAATTGGTAGCCCAAGTAACCACCCCGGAACAAAAAGACGATGTAGACGCTTATCTGGAACGTACCAAGAAACGTACCGAACGCGAACGCATCTCCGACCGCAGCGTCACCGGCGTATTCTCCGGAAGCTATGCCGTCAATCCCTTTACGGGCGAAGCAGTGCCCATCTGGATTAGCGACTACGTATTAGCAGGATACGGAACAGGCGCCATCATGGCCGTACCTGCACACGACAGCCGCGACTACGCTTTTGCCAAGCACTTCAACCTGCCTATCGTTCCGCTGGTGGAAGGCTGCGATGTAAGCGAAGAAAGTTTCGATGCCAAAGAGGGTATCGTATGCAACTCTCCGAAAGCAGGTACAGAGCCTTATTGCGACCTCAACCTGAACGGACTGACTGTCAAGGAAGCCATCGCCGCCACCAAGAAATATGTGAAAGAACATAATCTGGGACACGTAAAAGTAAACTTCCGCCTGCGCGACGCCATCTTCTCGCGCCAGCGCTATTGGGGCGAACCGTTCCCGGTTTACTACAAGGACGGAATGCCTTATATGATTGATGAAAGCTGCCTGCCGCTGGAACTTCCTGAAGTGGCCAAATTCCTGCCCACCGAAACGGGCGAACCGCCGTTGGGACATGCCTCTAAATGGGCTTGGGACACGGCAAACAAATGCGTGGTCGATAATGAAAGGATTGACAATATAACCGTTTTCTCGCTGGAACTGAACACCATGCCGGGATTTGCAGGTTCGAGCGCATACTACCTGCGCTATATGGACCCGCGCAACCACACGGCACTCATTGACAAGAAAGTGGATGAATACTGGCGCAACGTAGACCTCTACGTAGGCGGTACGGAACATGCTACCGGACACCTGATCTACTCCCGTTTCTGGAACAAATTCCTGCACGACCTCGGCGTATCCGCCGTCGAAGAACCGTTCCAAAAACTGGTGAACCAGGGTATGATTCAGGGAAGAAGCAACTTTGTATATCGCATCAAGGATACCAATACATTCGTATCGCTGAACCTGAAAGACCAGTACGACACTACCCCGCTCCATGTGGATGTCAACATCGTGTCCAACGACGTTCTCGACACGGAAGCGTTCAAGGCATGGCGTCCTGAGTATGCTACCGCAGAGTTTATTCTGGAAGACGGCAAATACATCTGCGGCTGGGCTGTTGAAAAGATGAGCAAATCCATGTTCAACGTGGTTAATCCCGATATGATTGTAGAGAAATACGGTGCGGATACGCTGCGTATGTATGAGATGTTCCTCGGCCCTGTAGAACAGTCCAAGCCCTGGGATACGAACGGTATCGACGGCGTACACCGCTTCATCAGAAAGTTCTGGTCGCTGTTCTACGACCGTACCGGCAACTACCTGGTAACTGATGAAGCTGCCGGCAAAGAAGAGTTGAAATCCTTGCACAAGCTCATCAAAAAAGTGACGGGAGACATTGAACAGTTCTCTTACAATACAAGCATCAGTGCTTTTATGATTTGCGTAAACGAGCTGTCCGCGCTGAAATGCAGCAAGAAAGAGATATTGAATCAGCTTACCGTTACGTTGGCTCCTTTCGCTCCGCACGTATGTGAGGAATTGTGGGAGACATTAGGTAACACAGGTTCTGTATGCGACGCGCAATGGCCTGCATACAACGAAGAATATCTGGTGGAAAATACGGTGAACTACACCATTTCGTTCAACGGAAAAGCACGTTTCAACATGGAATTCCCTGCCGATACGGCATCGGATGTCATTCAGGAAACGGTATTGGCAGACGAACGTTCCATGAAATGGACAGACGGAAAGACCATCGTCAAAGTAATCGTAGTACCCAAGAAGATTGTAAACATTGTTATCAAATAACAAATATGCAAATCACAAAACCAACCAAAGCGGAAGTGATGAGAGAGTTGAAAGACTATGTCTTCATCACTTTCGGATTAATTTCTTACGCTATGGGATGGGCTGCGTTCCTTATCCCTTATCAGATTACGACCGGCGGTACTACGGGTATCGGAGCCATCATCTATTATGCCACTGGATTTCCTATCCAATGGTCGTATTTCATCATTAATGCAGTCCTGATGACGTTTGCCATCAAGATTTTAGGACCTAAATTCAGTATCAAGACCACATTTGCCATCTTCGGACTGACTTTCTTCCTATGGTTTTTCCAGTTGCTGGTGAACGGAGCGGACGGAGTGCCGCCTCAGATACTGGGACCGGGACAGGATTTCATGGCTTGCCTCATAGGCGCAGCCATGTGCGGTGCGGGTCTGGGCGTAGTGTTCAACTGCAACGGAAGTACGGGCGGTACGGACATTATCGCAGCCATCATCCATAAATACCGCGACGTTACTTTGGGACGCATGATTATGGCTTGCGACGTTATCATCATCAGTTCCTGCTACTTCATATTCAACGATTGGCGACGGGTGATTTTCGGTTTTGTAACGCTGTTCGTCATCGGCATCGTACTGGATTATATCGTGAACGGTGCGCGTCAGTCGGTACAGTTCTTTATCTTTTCCAAAGAGTACGAAAAGATTGCCGACCGCATCACCAAAGAGACTCATCGCGGTGTAACCGTACTCGACGGTATAGGCTGGTACAGCAAACGCAACGTGAAAGTATTGGTTGTGTTGGCCTACAAACGCCAGTCTGTCGAGATATTCCGTCTGGTCAAGGACATCGACCCGAATGCTTTCATCTCTCAAAGCTCCGTTATCGGCGTGTATGGAGAAGGATTCGATAAATTGAAAGGAAAATGAAAAAGAAATTTGTTTTTGCAACCAACAATGCCCACAAACAGGAAGAAGTAACCGCTATTTTAGGAGATAAAATAGAGCTTCTCAGCATGAAAGACATCCATTGCAGTGCGGATATTCCCGAAACAGCAGATACGCTTGAAGGAAACGCTTTGCTGAAGGCAAGGTATATCTTTGAAAATTACCACCTGGATTGTTTTGCCGATGATACCGGCCTGGAAGTGGAAGCCCTGAACGGAGCTCCCGGAGTGTATTCGGCACGCTATGCCGGCGATGCACACAATTCGGAAGCCAATATGCATAAACTGTTGCAGGACATGGAAGGAATGGAGAACCGAAAAGCCCGATTCCGTACCGTTTTCGCACTTATCGTCAATGGAAAGGAACACTTATTCGAAGGCATCGTAAAAGGCGAAATAACGAAGCACAGGCACGGTACTTCCGGTTTCGGATATGACCCGGTCTTTATTCCGGAAGGATATACGCAGACATATGCCGAAATGGGAAGCGAATTGAAGAATAAAATCAGCCACCGGGCAGTGGCAACGGATAAGCTTTGCAACTTCCTGTCCAAGTAATGAAAGTGGCAAAAGTATGCGGATGCTTGCATTATGATAAATTTTCAGGCACGGATTACATGGTTCCGGTTTATGAAAACCGTAAATTCCATGTAATCCGTGCCTGAAAAAATATTGAAATCATTTTCATACCCTCATCGAAGAATGCCAGCGACAAGGGAATAATTCACTATAATCCCAGTTTTGCAGAAATCTCCAGCATCCTCTTGATCGGTTTCACCGCTTTCTCTGCTATTTCCGCATCCACCTTGATTTCCGGAGATTCGTCTTTCAGGCAATTATAAAGCTTTTCCAATGTGTTTAACCGCATAAAGTTACACTCATTGCAGGCACAGGTACTGTCGTTGGGCGGTGCCGGAATAAATTTCGTCTGCGGACATTTCTTCTGCATCTCGTGCAGGATACCCGATTCCGTGGCAACGATGTATTCCTTTTCGGGATGGGCAACCGCATACTTCAGCAAAGCCGCCGTAGAACCTACTACATCCGCCAGTTTCAAAACCGTGCCCTTGCATTCGGGATGAGCCAATACCACTGCACCGGGATGCTGCTGCTTCAATTCAACAATCTTTTCAACCGAGAACTGTTCGTGTACATGGCACGCTCCGTCCCATAACAACATATTCCTGCCTGTAACGGAGTTGATATAATTTCCCAGGTTTCTGTCGGGACCGAATATTATTTTCTCATCTTCGGGAAAGCTTTCTACGATTTGTCTGGCATTGGTGGAAGTTACCACTACATCCGTAACAGCCTTTACGGCAGCCGTTGTATTCACATAGGATATCACCGTATGTCCGGGATGCTCTTTGACGAACTGTGCAAACTTATCAGCCGGGCAACTGTCGGCAAGCGAACAACCCGCCGCCATGTCGGGCACCAATACCTTCTTGTCGGGACAAAGTACCTTTGCCGTTTCACCCATGAAGTGGACACCGCACATCACGATAATATCGGCCTCCGTCTTTGCCGCCCATTGTGCCAGAGCCAGACTGTCGCCTATATAGTCGGCTATGTCTTGTATTTCACCCTTCTGGTAGTAGTGCCCCAGAATGATTGCATTCTTCTCTTTCTTCAGTTGCTTGATAGCTTCTATCAGATTATCCATAATAATAATTTTTATTTCTCTTCTTTCTTTAAAAATCCTTTGATAGTGATGATGGGCTGTTAATAGTGTGGACAAATAAATCCAAATTTTCTTGCCCATGAAGTTATTAGTACAAGGCTAAACTTTATCCTTAGGTTATTAACGTAAGCAATTAAAGTTATATCTCTTGATAATAAGCTCCCTACTCTGCCATAGTCTCACTTCATTAACATCTTGTTGATAACCGCAAAGTTAATAACTTTAAAGGGATTAATCAGTGAAATAGTACTTAAAAATGTGTTTATACAGCCTTTGAAAGTTAAGGTTAACTTTTTTGGTTTGTTCGTTATGCAGACGTATTATGCGTTACTTTGAATAATGCAAATATTATTTTTAAAAATCTTTCCATACGCTATTGACACCTTTTCAACGGTTATTAACAGGGATGTGAACGGAAAGAAGTATCTTTGCACGACATGAGCCGGTACATAGTGTACAGACCGGCACAAAGTCTTACGATTATGAACAGAAAACTGAAGATAACCGAACTGAACCGCATTAGTACAGAGGAGTTTAAGGAAGCGGAAAAACTGCCGCTTGTAGTTGTATTGGATAATATCCGCAGTTTGCATAATATAGGTTCCGTATTCCGCACTTCAGATGCTTTTCGCATTGAATGTATCTATCTGTGCGGCATTACGGCTACTCCACCCCATGCCGAAATGCACAAGACGGCTTTGGGAGCGGAATTTACCGTCGACTGGAAGTATGTTAATAACACTGTTGAAGCTGTTGATAACCTCAAAAACGAAGGCTATACGGTTTATTCCGTAGAGCAGGCAGAAGGTAGTATTATGCTGAATGAGTTGACTTTAGACAAAAACAGAAAGTATGCCATAGTAATGGGGAATGAGGTGAAAGGTGTTCAACAGGAAGTTATCGACCATTCTCACGGCTGCATTGAAATTCCGCAATACGGTACGAAGCATTCCCTGAATGTATCGGTTACGGCAGGCATTGTTATCTGGGATTTATTCAATAAATTGAAGTGAGTGGACAAATATTAGTAATTAACAGCTTTATACTTGATTTATCAACCAACTTATTTGCTTATATAACAGTTATTTATTTCCTTTGTATGTTTACGTTAGTAACAGGTTTATCAACATAATATTAACTGATGTTTTATCCGGATGAATGGTATTGTAGAGAGGTCGGTGATGTGGAATTTGTGGCACGGTTGCCATAAATTCAGTGAAGGATGCAGATATTGTTATGTCTACCGGGGAGATGCAAAAAGAAATGTTGACAGTTCGGTTGTGGTTAAGACGAAAAATTTCGATTTGCCTGTACGGACGAATAAGAACGGAAGTTTTAAAATTCCGTCCGGAACTCTTGTTTATACCTGTTTTACTTCCGATTTTTTTGTTGAAGATGCAGATGTGTGGCGAACTGAGGCATGGGAAATGATTCGTCAACGCAGTGATCTTCATTTCCTGATGATAACCAAACGTATAAACAGGGTTATGGAGTGTCTGCCTGTCGATTGGAAAGACGGATATGATAATGTAACTATCTGTTGTACAGTTGAAAATCAGTTATGTGCGGATAATCGTTTGCCTGTTTACAGAGCTATTCCTATAAAACACAAAATTATTATTTGCGAGCCGTTGTTGGAAGAAATCAGTTTGGATGCCTATAATATAGGAGAGTGGGTTGAACAAGTGGTTGCAGGGGGAGAGTCCGGATATGAGGCCCGTATCTGTAATTTCGACTGGATTATGAAGCTTCACGATATTTGTCTGGAAAACAATGTTTCTTTCTGGTTTAAACAGACAGGTTCTAAATTTGTTAAAGAAGGCACTTTATATACCGTAAAACGTCAGTTTCAACATTCGCAGGCACGTAAGGCGGGCATTAATTTTAAATGATGTACTGAAGTTATCAGAGCTGCCCGCTCTCTACCAGTAAGATTACTCTTTCCGTAAGCGCATCATCTCCCGTAGGGTCGTATTGTTTTTTCAGACTGGCTCCGAACAGTGCGGCAAAGGTCTGGTAGAATCCGGCTTTAAAAGGTCCCATAAATGCTTTTACCAGTTCGTAGGAAGTGGAATGGGTTTGCCGGTCTACCAGTTTGATTAACAGTTTTCCTTGTGCAAAGGAAAGCTTTTTCATACGGGGAGTGTATTGTTCTTTCAACCCCTTTTCCACAGCTTTCAGGTGCTTTTGCCGCTCTTTTTGAGTGGGAATGGTCTGCAGGTATTCGTAAGTCTCGATAATCGCCCGGTTGATTTCCTTTGAAATGGGAAGCACTTTCTTTACATCGCGGATAAGTTTGTAGTATTTCGCCATTTCGCGCCTGTTCTTGAATTTTAGCGGTTTGAAGATGTAAACGGTAGGAAGTTTCACGTAAGGAATCGTATCGCCGTTGTACACGCACATAGGAGTGAGATAGATGCTTTTGGATGCACCGGTTTGGGGTTGCTGCTGGGCATGACAAGTCAGGACTCCTGCCGAGAGAAATGTTATGAGTATTACTATGTTAAACCGTTTGCTCATAGCGCAAAAGTACACCATTCTGCGTAATGTTGTTACATTGCTTTCATTTTTCCTTGTTCAATTAACTAATTTAAGGTAACTTCGTTGCCTATTATCCGGAAACACACTATTATAGATGACCCTAATCAAGATAGGAGTTTTTATGAGTATGCTGTTAATAACTCCTATGCTTGTAGCTCAAAATGCGACATTATCCCTGTGGGAAGAGAATCTGGAACAACTCTCCGCCGATGAAGAAGAGAGAAACTGGGAAGATGAACTGGAAACGCTTTCCGCTCGTCTGCAAGAACCTGTCAATATCAATGCCGCCACTAAACGGCAATTGGAGGAATTTCCTTTCCTTACGGATATTCAAATAGAAAATATTTTGGCGTATGTTTATATAAACGGACAGATGCAGACTCTTTATGAGTTGCAGTTGGTGAAGGAGATGGACCGGCAGACGATCGAACTGCTGTTACCCTTTGTCTGCATAAAGACCGTTAAGGACCCTTCCCGCTATCCTTCTTTAAAAACGGTATTGAAGTATGCCGGGCAAGAAGTATTGACACGTCTGGATATCCCTTTATATACCCGCAAGGGATATGAGAAAAACTATCTGGGACCTGCCGTTTACCATTCACTGCGTTACAGTTTTCGTTATGGAGATTACTTTCAGGCGGGAATAACGGGAGAGAAGGATGCCGGTGAACCGTTCTTTGCTTTGCATGACAAGAAAGGATATGATTATTATTCGTTTTACGGCTTACTCAAAAACAGGGGCAGGCTGAAAGCTTTGGCATTGGGCAATTATAAACTGGGGTTCGGTCTGGGACTGGTGATTGGCGCAGACTTTGGATTAGGAAAAACTTTCTCCATGTCTGCATCCGAATTCCGCAGAGGGGGAATCCGGAAACACAGCTCTACGGATTCGTATAACTATTTTCGCGGAACGGCGGTAACAGTGGAAATTCTTCGTTTTTTAGAACTTTCTGCCTTTTATTCGCACCGTTCTATGGATGGGGTGGTGAAAGGCGGAAAAATCGCTTCCATTTACAAAACAGGCTTACATCGTACGGAGAAGGAGGCGGATAAAATGAATGCGTTTGTCATGCAATCGGCAGGTGGTAACCTCACTTACGAAAAAAATAGATTGAAAGTGGGGGTGACAGGTATTTATTATCGTTTCAGTCATCCTTATGAACCGGATTTAAAGAAGTATGCGAAATACAACTTGCATGGAAATGATTTTTATAATCTGGGTGTGGATTATAAATACCGTTGGGGAAAGTTGGTATGGGTAGGAGAGGGGGCTGTTGGCAAACAGGGATATGCCTTGCTGAATCAATTGAAATATAGATTATTAACAGGTTATCAACTGCTGTTAATACATCGTTGTTATTCCCACGATTACTGGTCTTTCTTCGGGCGTTCGTTCGGCGAGGGAAGTGCTCCGCAAAACGAAAACGGCTGGTATCTGGCTACGGAAGCTGCTCCCTGGGCGCATTGGAAGTTTTTCGCTTCTTTGGATATGTTCTCTTTCCCCTGGTGGAAGTATCGTATCAGCAAGGCTTCGCAGGGAATAGACGGAATGTTTCAGGCTACCTATTCTCCGCAGAAAAACTTATTGCTATATCTCAATTACCGGTATAAGCGCAAGGAGAGGGATGTGTCGGGAACAGGCGGGAAAGTGACATTACCGGTCTTTCATCACAAGCTCCGTTGCAGGCTTGCTTATACACCAGGAGCTTTTGCATGCCGTACCACGGTCGATTACAACTGTTTTCGCCAGCAGAGTGGGGAAGGGCATGAGTTTGAAGGAAAACAAGGCTGGCAATGTACCCAGTCCTGCGCTTATACTTTTTCCGGATTCCCTTTGGTCGTATCCGTACAAGGTACTTATTTCCATACGGACGATTACGATTCGCGGATTTATGCTTCCGAAAAAGGATTGGTTTATACGTTTTATACTCCTTCTTTCTACGGCAGTGGTTTTCGCTATTCCGCTCATATACGTTGTGATTTGAACAAAACTTTTATGTTTCTCGTTAAGTTCGGGCAAACCGTTTATCGGGACCGTGAAACTATCGGTTCGGGTAACGATTTGATAGAAGGAAATACAAAAACAGACTTGCAGATGCAGTTTCGTGTTAAGTTTTGAAGAATAACTGCCGTATTTTTGGAAATATCTGGATGTTTATTTCTTATCTTTGCTGTGCTGATTACGCGGTTTGTCTTTGAAGTATCGGAAAACCGCCAATCGCCGCTGTTAAATCATAATTTATAAATAGTAAATCAAATGACTGTCATTTATCCGTCTCCCATATTCGGTCCCGTCCATTCCCGCCGTTTGGGAGTATCTTTGGGAATCAATCTGTTGCCGGAAGACGGTAAGGTGTGCACTTTCGACTGCGTTTATTGCGAGTGCGGGTTTAATTCCGACCATCGTCCCAAGAAGCCACTCCCTACGCGCGAAGAAGTGCGTGCCGCATTGGAAGCCCGTCTGCAGGATATGCAGAAAAACGGACCCGTACCCGATGTACTGACTTTTGCAGGAAACGGAGAACCGACCGCACATCCGCATTTTCCTGAAATCATAGAAGACACGCTTGCTTTGCGCGACAAATACTTTCCGAAGGCCAAGGTAAGCGTATTGAGCAATTCTACTTTCATTCATCGTCCTACCGTATTCGCGGCTTTGAACAAAGTGGATAACAATATTCTGAAACTGGATACGGCAGACGAAGCTTATATCCGTGAGCTCGACCGTCCGGCAGGACATTATTCCGTCCGCGGGATAATCGGGGGAATGAAGGCTTTTAAGGGTAACTGTATTATCCAAACCATGTTCTTGAAAGGCGGTTTTGGAGATAAGGATATGGATAATACTTCCGATAAGTATGTTTTGCCCTGGTTAGAGGCCGTCAAGGAGATTTCTCCTCGTCAGGTAATGATTTATACTATCGACAGGGAAACTCCTGACCATGACCTGCAAAAGGCTACTCATGAGGAATTGGATCGTATTGCAGCATTGGTGAGGGAAGCAGGGATGGCTGTGAGTGTCTCTTATTGAAAAATATTTAAAGGGAATATCTTTCACAGACGTTCCCTTTTACAGCTATATTTATAAGAAATCATTTATGTGTAACAAATCATAATGAAAGATCTGAATACGAGTAATAATCAAAAGCTTATAGGAAAACGTAAGGGATAAAAGCAAAAGGGAGCAATCAGCATAAGACATTAGGAGTAACTTGGTGAGATTTTTCATCTGATGATTGACTGTAAATCTGGAAACATCTACAAAACTGAAAAAGTGGTTCTTATTACCACATGTTTGTATTTTTTATATTATGATTTCTATTATTAACCATTCTACTAAAATACAAATTTTTAACATGAAATGTGATTTGGAGTAAGCAATTATGCGGCTCATACCGTTAAATACTTTCTTTTTAGTTGACAAAAAGAAAGTATTATAATTTGGGAAGTTTAAAACATTTTTCATGTTTTTATTTTATATAGTTAACAATCAAAATAATACTGTAATTTTGCATATCTTTTTTAATGTGAATTAAAATGCAATCATGAGCTGTTTTATTGAATATTCTAATAATATATTTTTTGATGTCATGTTGACTGTTTGGAGAAATGTTGAACGAAGAGATAAGATGTACAAGTGTGTTCATCCATTTCTCGGATGCATAAAAGAATTATATACATTTAAAAACAATTCATTTATATCATTAACTTAAAAATCAGAGATGAAAAGAGTAATTCTTTTGTTCGTCTCTCTTGCTGTGATGGCGTTCCAATTGCTTTTCGCCCAAAGTTTTACGGTGAAAGGTAAAGTCATTGCCGAGGAAGGCAATGAGCCGTTAATTGGAGTAGCCATCATGCAAGAGGGTACTAATAATGGTGTGATTACCGACATAGACGGTAATTATTCCATTGAGATCAAAGGCGTTGCGCAGGCTACTTTGGTGTACTCGTACATTGGTATGCAGCAGCAACAGCACGTAGTGACTCCACAGACACAAAAGCTGGATATCACGTTGAAGAGTGATGCACAGTTGGTGGACGAAGTAGTGGTAGTAGCCTACGGAGTTCGTAAAAAGGGAACGGTAACCGGTTCCGTTTCCACAATAAAGGCAGAGAAAATGGAAAGCGTACCTGCCGCAGGTTTCGACCAAGCCCTGCAGGGACAGACCCCCGGTTTGATGGTGATGTCCAACTCGGGTGAACCCAGCAAGGCAGCGGCTTTTCAAATCCGTGGAACCAACTCCATCACTTCAGGTACCTCCCCCTTGTTCATTCTGGACGGTGTACCCATTTCCAGCAGTGACTTCAACACTATCAGTCCGAGTGACATTGAAAATATTTCTGTACTGAAGGATGCGTCT
The DNA here is from genome assembly GCF_014287405.1 of Bacteroides sp. NSJ-48. Lineage (NCBI taxonomy): Bacteria > Pseudomonadati > Bacteroidota > Bacteroidia > Bacteroidales > Bacteroidaceae > Bacteroides > Bacteroides sp. NSJ-48. The sequence continues at coordinate 12,927 of NZ_JACOOD010000047.1, forward strand.
TCTACCTCTATTTATGGTGCCCGTGCTGCTAACGGTGTAGTAGTAATCACCACCAAGCGCGGAAGGTCTATGGACAAAGCACACATTACCTTACGTACACAGTGGGGTATCTCACAGTTAGCTAAAGGTGAATGGAACCTGATGAACACGGCTGAACGTATTCAGTTTGAAAAGGAAGTCGGTCTGGATGCCGGTCAAGACTATGATTTGTTGAGCCAGACCGACGTAAATTGGCGGGATATGGTGTTCAATGACAATGCTATGCTACAAAACTACGACCTTTCTATCAACCGCGCCACCGAACGCTTGAACTATTTCGTTTCAGGAAGTTTCTACGATCAGGATGGTATTGCTCAAGGCTCTACGTTTCGCCGTTACTCCATGCGTGCCAACGCAGAGGTAAAAGCCAGCAACTGGTTGAAAGTGGGTACCAATTCCATGGTTGCCTATGAAGAAGTGGAGCAGGCCGATCAAGGTAGTTACAGTTTGTCATCGCCCATCTCTGCCTGCCGCTTCATGCTTCCTTACTGGAATCCGTATAATCCCGACGGTTCACTGGCAACCAATGCCAACGGTGGATGGACCGGTACGACGGTTAATCCGATTGAATGGATGGACAATAATCCGGTGACAAACAAGAAGTATAAGGTATTGAGCGTGCTTTTTGCTGAAGTAACGCCGATAGAGAACATGACTTACCGTGTACAGTTCGGTGCAGACTATACGCACTCTACCGGATTCATGCAATCATTCCCGAGCTATCAGTTGAACAACGGTCTGGGAGTAGCCGGTCGTCAGTCGAACGATATTCTTAACCTGACAGTGACCAATACGCTGAACTACCGTTTCGATGTAAGACACGACCATCATTTCAATGTAATGGTGGGCCAGGAAGGGGTGGACTACCAGGCTGAAGGTTTCAACGTGACAACACGTGGTCAAAATAACGACTTCCTGACCAACGTAACTTCAGGTACACGTGCCTCAAGCTGGCAGGATAATACAACAGCTTATTCATTCCTGTCTTTCTTCGGTCGTGCGGAATATAATTACGATGACCGTTATTATGTGGAGCTTGGTCTACGTACTGATGCCTCTTCACGTTTCGGTAAGGAGCACCGTTGGGGTAAGTTTTGGTCAGTAGGTCTGATGTGGAATGCCAAGAAAGAGCGTTTCTTGCAAAAATACGACTGGCTGCACAATGCACAAGTATCGTTCAGTACAGGTACGTCAGGTAATTCTGAAATTCCAAACTTCGACCATCTGGCACTGGCCAGCGGTGGTTGGATTTACATGGATGCGGCCGGTATCGCTCCACAACAGAAAGGAAATGAAAAATTAAGCTGGGAGACAACCTGGACCACGAACTTAGGATTTCATTTGGGATTCTTCGAGCGTTTCAATGTAGATTTGGAACTCTACCACAAGCGTACCAGTGACATGCTGATGGAAGTGCCACAGTCTTATTCTGAAGGAAACAACGGTTTCCGTTGGGACAACATCGGTGTGATGACCAACATGGGTGTGGAACTGGCCATCAATGCAGACGTATTACGTTTGAGAGATTTTGTTTGGAATCTCAGTGCCAATGTATCCTATAACAAGAATGAAATCAAAGAACTGTATAACGGTGTACAGGAATATGAATTGCCCAACACTTCCACCAAATGGGTGGTTGGTCGTCCGCTGGGAGAATTCTACATCAACCGCTATGCCGGTGTGAATCCTGCAAACGGTGATCCTCTGTGGTATGACAAAGAGGGTAATCTTACCACCGAATTCAGAGAATCGGACAAGGTGATGGTGGGTAAGAACTACCTGGCCCCCTGGCAAGGCGGTTTCGGTACTACCCTTACATGGAAAGGTATCTCAGTGAATGCCCAGTTCAGTTGGGTAGCTGACCGCTGGATGTTCAACAACGACCGCTTCTTCGAAGAGAGTAATGGTCTGTACACCGGATTCAATCAGTCCAAGCGTCTGCTCTACGACCGCTGGAAGAAACCGGGTGACGTGACAGACATTCCCCGTTGGGGAGTCACTCCGCAGATGGACTCGCGCTTCCTGGAAGATGCCTCTTTCCTGCGTTTGAAGAATTTAATGATCAGCTATACATTCCCGCAAGAATGGATGAAAAAGACAAATTTTTTCACTAACGCACGTATCTATGCACAAGGTCAGAACCTGCTTACATTTACCAAATTCAGCGGACTTGACCCGGAAGCATTTACTAACATGTATCAGGCACAATATCCCATGTCGCGCCAATACTCGTTCGGTTTGGAACTCTCTTTCTAATATTTTTAATTAACGAATCAACGAAAAATGAAAAATATAAAAATATATCTGCTCATGGCCACTCTGGTATTCAGCACCACTGCTTGTCTGGACAAGTATCCGGATGATATGGTGCCTGCTGACAAGGCCATCACCACTGTGGATGAAGTAGACCAGGCCATAATTGGTATCTACGCTTCCTGGCTGAACGGAGCGTTATACAGTGGCTATCTGACCCTACTGCCGGATATCCAGGCGGATTTGGCTTATGCCGTGAACGGCTACTCCAACCAGTTTGGTAATACATGGCGCTGGAATATCCTGGCTACGGAACCCGAATATGAATCGGTATATGCCGGACTCTACAACGTTATTACCCGCTGTAACTTTATGCTGGACAACGTAGACCGAGTACGTCAGAATACTACTAACGACGATGACTTGGATCGTCTGGACCAATACTGTGGAGAAGCATACTTTGCCCGCGCACTGGCTTATTCAGAATTGATTAAACTCTTCTGCAAGGCTTACGACCCGGCTACAGCAGCCAACGAACTGGGTGTGGTACTGAAGTCGCACTACGATGGTGACGAACCTACCATCCGTTCATCACTGGAAGCCTCTTATCAGTTTGTTCTGGATGATTTGGAAAGAGCAGCCGAGTACTTGAAGCTGGAAGATGATTTCGATGGAGTTCTTTACAGCACACCTTACTTCTGTGAATACACCATCTATGCACTTCGTGCACGTGTGGCTCTCTACATGCAGAACTGGAAAGACGCTGAGAAATACGCTTCCAAGGTGATTGACAGCAAATACTACAAACTGTCCAATGTGAACGATATGATAACCAGCTCACAGAACGCTTATCAGTATATGTGGTCGAATGACGAAAGTACCGAGATTATCTGGAAAGTGGGTATGACAATCAGCAGCTACGGCGGCGCTTTAGGTCAGATCTTCTTCAACTACGATTTCCAAAGCTTTAAACCCGACTATGTACCGGCAACTTGGGTACTGAACCTCTATTCAGAACAAGACCTGCGTTTTGCAGCCAACTTCGTGACACAGCCTACCGGTTATCCGCACGGACTGCAGTGGCCATTGGTAGCCAAATATTTCGGAAATGAATCTTTCATAGCTCAGAATATGTTGCATATATGTATGCCGAAAGTATTCCGTCTGTCAGAGCAATACCTGATTCGTGCAGAAGCCCGCGCCAATCAGAAGAATTACAGCGGTGCCAGCAAAGACCTCAGCGATTTACGTCGTGCCCGCTTTCAAGGCGGTAACGGAAGTATCTCGGTCAGCGCACAAAACTGGCTGGAAATTATCGAAGAAGAACGTGTACGCGAATTGTATATGGAAGGCTTCCGCCTGCAAGACCTGAAACGCTGGCACAAAGGCTTCGAACGCAAACCGCAGGAACAATCACTGACCAACGGTAGTTCGCTGAAGATTGAAGCGGATGACGTGCGCTTTGTATGGCCCATTCCGAAACATGAACTGGAATCACCGGGTAGCCAGATTCAGCCCAACGAGAGCAATAAATAAGAATAGATTCATCATTTATAAAGCATAAGTATAACAATGAGAAAGATAAACTACGGACTGATGAGCATGCTGACACTGCTGATGTGCGCCATCACCAGTTGCGGCGATGCAGAGCGCCCCAGCTACGAAGGTCCAAACTATATCCTGTTCTCGGATACGCTCACTGTACTGGCCGTACAGAACAACGAAGAAGTCTTCGATATTCCTGTAGCCGCTACAGAAGCCTGCAGCTATGACCGCACGGTAGCCGTAGAGGTTATAGACAAAAAGAGCAACGCCATTGAGGGAAAACACTATACCATTGAATCAAACACCATCACCATCAAGGCCGGTGAACGGGCTGCCAACGTACGCATCCGCGGTAATTACGATGCCATCGCAGCCACCGATTCGCTGGGGCTCACCCTGCGTTTGCTCACGCAGCAAGCCGACCAATGGGATTTGTATGAAAAGAGCTATGAAGCCAAGGTTATCCTGCAGAAATGCTGTCCGTTCGACATCAACCTCTTCAACGGATATGCTGTGCTGACTTCTACCTATATGCAGGAATTTATGCCCAACGTAGATAACCGTCTGATCAAGGCAATCATCGACCCCGAAGAAGAAAACACCATTATCATGAAGGACTTCTTCTACGACGGCTATAATGTGAAAATCCGTTTCACGACAAACGACATCCTGAATCCGCTGATTGAAATGGATGAACAGACCTTTGCCTCTACAGCCGAGGCTTTCGGCACCAACTACGGCGATGGTTATCTCCACCTCTATCAATCTAGCAGCGGTGTATCTTACTACAGTACCTGCGAACAGTTCATCTTCCAGTACTTCACACTGTATGTACCGGGCATGGCTGGCAACAATGTAGTAGGAACTTTTGCCAGCGCCATTGAATGGATAAGCAACGATGAAGCCAAGAGGCTGTATCTGGAAGGCAGCATGCTGGTATCTGAAACGGTGAAAACAGATTTTGAAAAGAAATAATTTACTAGAAACAAAAAAACATAGAATAAGATGAAAAAGAACAAATTTACGTTGGGATGGTTTTTCATCAGTCTGCTGATGGCTTTTGCCGTAACAGCTTGCGACGACGAGGATGACAACGTAGCAACTGTAACCTTCCCTGAAAAGCAAACAATTGGCGGTGCAGCCAGTGAGACTAAAAGCTTGACATTTGATGCTGTAGCCGACTGGACGCTGACTTCCTCCAGCACATGGTGTTATTTTATTACGGAAGGAACTCCGGCTGCCAAAGCTACAGAGGGTGTGAAGGAATATTCCATCTCGGGCAAGGCTGGTAAACAAACCGTAACCATCGGTATCTCTGACGAAGGTCAGGACTATGATAATACGACCGTTGCTTCCATCACTATCAGTATGAACGGACAGGAAGCTGTGTTGGCTGAAGTAACCCGTAATGCAGCCGGACGTACGTTCAAACTCTATAAAAAAGGTGCAGGCGATGAATGGGTGGAAGTATCGGCAGAAGAAGGTATCGAAGCCGGATACGACAACTACATCCAATATAAAGCAGAAGCAAACTTCCGCTTTGCCGCTACCAACCGTCCGGAATGGATGACTATCGAGAGCGGTTCAGTGATAGGTGCTGCCAACCAGGCTGTACTATTCGGCATCAAGGTGATTGAAAACCGCCCTGACTTCAGCAAATATGCACAGAAAGGCGACCTCAACTTCCAGGATGAGGAAGGCAAGAGTGTATTTACCTATACAGTTAATTACAAGGGTATGAACGCTGAAGCCATGAACTATGATGGACCGAAACCATGGAACTGGGAAGTTTCTTTGGATGGCAAGAGCTTCATTCAGACCAATCAAGGTATCTCAGGCAGCAGTGAATCCAGTAGCTACAACAAGTTTGTGGAATTTACTATCACTGCACTGAACGACCAGTTCTATCCGATCTATGTAGAAGAATACACCGATTTCCAGGGTAACCCCGGCTACGAAGTGATGCTGGCCGATGACAAATCTGCTTGGATGAAACTGGAAGTGAAGGATGCTAAATCCGGTAAGGCTAGAGTAACGGTAACTCCCTTAGACACGGAAGAAAGTGGTATGGACGAACGTACAGGTTATGTATTCGTATTCCCGAAAGCATTGTACGACAAAATCGCAGCCGATCCTGAAAACAAGGACTATGGTTTGTTTGTAAGCACAGATAGTGGCGAAGGTATGCCCGCTCTGAAAGAATTGAGATATGAATATACAGAAAGCAACTTGCTGATGAATTTTGTTCAGAAAAAGCAAAAATCATCTGGCGGTGACGAAGAAGAGAAAGCTATAGAAATCATCAGCCAATATTATGAAAATTATGGCAAAACAGTAGAATGTACAGAAATTACAGGTGATGAAGCTGACTTCTACAAAAGTGAATGGCAGGCTGCCAAAGTATTCACCATCAAAGCCAGCGAATGTAATTCTGTAAGAATAAACGTTCCTTTTGAAGTGAATTCATTTATAGCAAAATTAGACAAGGAAGACGTTACAGAACAGTATTGTTCTGCTACAGAAGATGGTACTACCACTGCTATTGATCTGTGGGGTTGCCAAGACATTGAAAGTGAGCTGACTGTAGTCATCAGAGATGCTTTATGGCAGAAAGTTACCGTACTGTTGGTTCGTCCGTAAAACAATAAAAACAAAAGATAAATGAACAAATATATTTCATTCTTTAAAACATGTTTCGCTCCGTTGTTCATCTTCCTGCTGGCTATGACAATGGTATTCGCCGGTTGCTCCGATGACGATGATGAATTGCAGCAGACCGCCTTCGGCTATGTGCAGTTCAAAATCTATAAGAGCGCATCGGTTGCTATCAAGGGAACAGAGACGAGAGGCACCGACATGCTGGATAAGCTGAACGATGCCAAAAAAATCAAGGTGGTGATGCTGTATGACGGAAACACCATTGAACAAACCTTGATGCTCAACAGCTATAGTGCTGAAAATGCAGAGTTTGGTCTGCGCAGTGACAAACTGGAACTGCTGGCAGGTAACTATAAACTGATTGGTTACTATCTGTACGACAAACTGGATAACGAAATTTATGCCGGTACCCCCAACGATTATAAGTTCAACGTAATGGCTGGCGGGCTGAAAGTACAGGAACTGTTTGCTGATGCTGTAGCTCGCGGATTGGTCAACTTCAAACTGATTAAACATGGATTGCCGGAAACAGAAGCAGCATCTCGTGCAGCGGAAGGCTACGAAGATTATCCGTTCTCGAACATCAAGGGTATCAACATCACGGTAAAGAATCTCTTTACACAAGAACTGACTACCATTGAAAAAGTGGAAGTGAAGTATGTGGAAAACCTGAAAGACGGTTACGCCCTCTGCGACACTACCGTATGGCTGAAAACTGGTAGCTACCAAATCAGTTCCTACTCTACTTACTCGGACAAGAAATGCGATTCCGGCAAATTGCTGGAAATAGCTACCGTACCTACTTCAGAAACCTTCTTCGTGAAAGATAACGAAAAGTCAGAAGCCACTGTACCCATCCAGTTGAGTACAACAGCTGAATATTTGAAGGACTACATGGCACTGAAAGAGATCTGGGAAAAACTGAACGGGCCCAACTGGAAATACTACGGTGAAGCAGCTCCTATGGGCTGTAACTGGAACTTCGACAAGGAAATCGACATGTGGGGTGACCAGCCTGGCGTACAGTTGCTGGACAACGGTCGAGTGGCATCGCTCGTAATTTCCGGATTCGGTGCCGATGGTGTAGTACCCGATGCTATCGGCCAGCTGACCGAGCTGCGCATCCTGAACCTCGGTGCTCACGATGAACTCATTGGTGGACACCTGTTTGAAGGCGTAGGAACTACCATGACTCCAGAACAACGTCAAAGAATCCGCATGGATTATGAACAGAAATTCCTGTATCGTGACATCCGCGAGAACCTCTCACAAATTCTGATTGACGGTATCAATGCCAACCCTGACTTCAAACCTATCAAGAAAAGTAACCGCATTGACAAGAAGGACGTACAGTTCGGTAACCTGACCAACAACATCAAAGGTATCTCTAAAGCCCTGATGCGCTGCACCAAGCTGGAAAACTTCTTCATTGCCAACTCTCCTATCGTGGCAGATAATTTCTGCATGAAATTGGTAGATGACTCTGAATCTGCTTACCGCAAAGCATACGAAGAAGAAGAAAATGACTGGAACTGGAACAACTTCACCATGCTGACAGACATGGAAATCTATAACTGCAAGGAACTGACCTCTCTTCCAATGAACATGCTCTTCGAATTGCCCGAACTGCAGATGCTGAACGTGGCTTGCAACCAGAAAATTGAAGGTGATGTACTGTTGGATAACTGGAAAAAGTTCATCGAAGGAAAGAGCGGCAAGAAAATCCAAGTGCTCTATCTGGGCTATAATAATCTGGAAGAAATGCCGGATTACGAACATCTGAGCCAGATGGAAAAACTGGGCTTGATTGACTTGACCAACAACTCCATAACAGAGGTTAACGCATTCGGCAAGGAAATCAACCTGACCAAGGTATATCTGGACTACAACCAAATCAATAAAATCAACACAACAGAGGATGGTTACTTCTGCGGATATTACGACATGGAATCATTCACTTGTACTTACAACAAGCTGACCAAAATGCCTGATATCTTCAACGCGAAGTCGAAGTATGTCATCGGCTCTGTCAGCTTTGCACACAATGAAATAACCGGTATGCAAAACGATGACAACCACCGCGGTGTGAACACCAACAATTTGGATTTGTCATACAACCATCTGGAAAAATTCCCTGGAGTGATCATCAAAAAAGGTTCTCCGCTGGGCATCTTGATTCTGCAGGCCAACGGTATGACTACTATTAAGGAAGGTGACCTGGTAGGTCCGAACTCTCACCTGCTGACCAGTCTCGACTTTCAGTTCAACAAACTGAAAGAGATTCCTTTTGAAGATTTCGTACCGGAAAACATGCCTTATATCTATGGCATAGAATTCAGCTACAACCGGTTCGCTGAATTCCCGGTTGCTCCGCTGAACTGTAAAGGTCTGACCGTATTTGGTATCCGTCATCAACGTGATGAAAGCGGTAACCGCTGCTTGAGCCAATGGCCTACCGGCTTGTACACTTGCCCCAGCCTGATGGCCTTCTTTATCGGCTCTAACGACTTGCGCAAGATTGAAGATACCATTTCACCGTATATCCGTATCTTCGAAATCAAGGACAATCCGAACATCTCTATTGATTTGACTCAGGTATGTCCGTATATCCAAGCAGGTCAATACCAACTGATTTATGACAAGACGCAGAACATTCAGGGATGCGATTATTTATTGGATTAAATAAAAAAGGAAAATGAAACATTTACTTAAAATAGCATTAGGATTAGTCCTCTGTTTGGGTCTGTTCACCGCTTGCGATGACGAAGAGGACAATGTTGCTGTCAGCGGCTTCAGTCTGAGCAAGACTGAAGTGGCTGCCAATGCAGAAGGAGGCAAGGAGACGGTCACCGTAAGCTCGGAAGGCGAATGGGTGGCCAAATCATCCGAACCGTGGTTGAGCATTTCGCCGGCCAATGGTTTCGGCAACACAGAGTGTGTCATCACCATTGACGAGGCTCTGAAGAACGAAGTGCGTGAAGCAGAAATCCGCTTCATACCGAAAGGACAAGCTCCCAAGGTAATCACAGTTACTCAGTTGGGCTATGGCAAAATGATTCACGTAAAAGAGGCAGAAGTTAACCTCAAAGCTTCAGACGTGTATGAGAAGCGTTATTTTGAAGCAATCATTACTGCCAATGTTTCTTTCAAGATTGCCTACGAATGGCTCACCACGACCGAAGAGGGTGTGACACTGGAAAACTGGATTTCTTTAGAAAAGAAGAATGAACCGGTATTCAATCTGGAAAGTGCCCGCCCACAAACCTACAAGGTACGCTTTGATTGGAAAATGAATCCGGAATGGATAGAACGTCGGGCTAAAATCAACTTCGAACCGATGGAACAGAACGGAAAATCTGCAGAAGAAGTAGCGATTACGCCGATTCTGGTGACTCAGGCTGCTTCGCCGGTGATTACTGACGATCGAGCCGGAGACTCACTGGCTATCCTTACCATACACGAACGTCTGGCCTCGGATATCGCCATCAACTCCAGCGAAAACATGATGTACTGGGATAACGTAAGCTTATGGAAACGGACAGACAAGGAGTTGCCGGGTCCGGAAGCAGTAGGCCGCGTCCGTTCAGTAAACTTCGGTACCATTACTACCAAAGAATCCCTTCCGCAAGAAGTAAGATACCTGAAATACCTGGAAACTTTCCAAGTATACGGCAATGCCAACACCATGCTGCTGAGCATCGATTTGGAAAATCATATCTGCGAACTGGAATACCTGAAGAACCTGCAGATTGGCGGTTATGGTCTGGTGTCACTGCCTGAAGATTTCGACAGACTGGGAAATTCACTGGAAAGCCTGGACTTGAGCGCCAACAACTTCACCGGTGTACCCGCTGTATTGACTCAAAACAACTTCCCAAAACTGAAAAGTCTGATATTTAGCGGTAACCGCCGCTGGACAGTAAGCAATCTGAAAGATTCTCAATATAACAAAGACACAGAACTGGGCTTCCATATTAATATGGACGAGAATCCAACAGAAATTGACCAACTATTCTTGTGGGATAATCTGGAAGAGCTGGTACTTTCTTATAATTATCTGGAAGGTACTCTGCCTACTTACGAAGGCAGAACAGGCTGGCAGGCAGATGATCTGAAACAATATGGTGATACATTGAACTATCTGCTCAAACATCCAGAAATTCCAAAGATTCTGCCAAACATGAAGCGACTGACACTGAACCTGAACTTCTTTACAGGTAAAATACCCGAATGGTTGCGCTTCCATCCGCACCTGTTGGATTGGTTCCCCGAAGTACTGATTTTCAATCAGCAAGAAATGGGGCAAGACTCCAAGGGAACACCGGTAAAATTCAGCGATGAACCAAGTAGCTTTACATACTACTTCGATGCTTATCCTTTATACAAACAGAAATATGAAGTGGAAGGAGAAGACGAAACATTAAAACCAGAAGAACAAAAGAAGTAACTTATGAAGAAAATATATATCTATGCACTTGCATGTGCCCTGACGGCTATTTCTTGCCAGGACAACGAATGGGTGACCGATAGCACCACTCCGCAAGTCCCTGAAATTGAAATTCCGATGGGAGCAGCAGACGGTGAACTACTCATCAAGTTTGTTCCTGAAATGAGTGATATCCTGGACCAGACACTGACGCGTGCTGGCGGGATATCCACCCGCTCGGGTATTCCTTCTACCGATGAGGTGCTCAACATCCTGGGTGCCTATCACTTTGAAAGAGTGTTCCCGGTAGATCCTAAAACTGAAAAACGTACCCGTGAAGCAGGTATGCACTTGTGGTATATCGTTCGCTTTGACAAAGACACCGACTTGAAAGAAGCTGCCCGGAAACTCAGAAAGCTGGGTGAAATCTCCAAGATTCAAAGTAACCCTACCATTCAACGTGCCTACGACCCGAAGAAAAAACCTCTGTATCTTTCGGCTAACGATTTGCAACATGTGACCCGAACCAGCGAAGGACTAACCTTCAATGACCCGGGACTGAAACACCAATGGCATTACCAGAATACAGGTGATTATGATTTTGAAAAAAAGGGACGTGCCGAAGCCTTTCCCGGTGCAGACGTAAATTGCGGCGAAGCCTGGAAACTTTGTAAAGGAGACCCATCCATCATTGTAGCAGTACTCGATGAAGGTGTAATGTGGAACCACCCGGATTTGATTGGCAACATGTGGACCAATGAGGCCGAAGAAGTCGGTTCTACTGAAGACAAGGACGGAAATGGCTATAAAGGCGACCGCTACGGCTATAACTTTGTGAAGAATACCGGAATAATCAGTTGGACATCTGCAGAAGATACCGGTCACGGTACTCACGTAGCAGGAACCATTGCAGCAGTAAATAACAACAACGAAGGCGTAGGAGGTATTGCTGGTGGTGACGGAACAGAAAATTCAGGAGTTAAGATTATGACCTGCCAACTGTTCGACGGTACGTATGGATGTACCTTGGCAGCCGAAGCAAAAGCCATCAAGTATGCTGCTGACAATGGTGCTGTGATTCTGCAGTGTAGCTGGGGTTACAACTCACCGGATGCTAACGAGGCGTTGGGCTATACTCCCGGACCGAAAGACGAGCAGGACTGGGTAAACCAGTATCCGTTGGAAAAGGAAGCACTGGATTACTTCATCCACAATGCCGGTTCACCCAACGGAGTGATAGACGGTGGTTTGGCTATCTTTGCTTCAGGTAACGAATATGCGCCTTCTTCTTCATTCCCTGCAGGCTATTCGAAATGTATTTCTGTCAGCGCCATTGCTGCCGACTATACTCCGTCTAGCTATACCAACTATGGTGAAGAGATTACTCTTTGTGCACCAGGCGGTGACGGCGATTACTACGGCACGCCAGGAGTATCCGACGACCAGTTTGCCTGGGAAGGGAAAACGCAAGGTCTGATACTCTCTACAGGTATCAAGAACGGACAACCGTACTATGCCTATATGGAAGGTACTTCCATGGCTTGTCCCCACGTATCGGGTGTAGCAGCCCTGGGTCTGTCGTATGCAGTGAAAGAGCGTCGCCATTTCAAGGCAGCGGAGTTCATTGAACTGATGAAAGAAACTGCCAATGACCAGTTCTATAACTTCTACGATGAAAAAGGGGAAAAACTGTATTATTACAATCACACAACTTTTGGTGCTCCTCCAACTTTGATGAATCTGGTAGAGCGTAAAGGAAAAATGGGTAGGCTGGTAGATGCCGGTGCATTGCTCAAGGCTATTGGTAATCACGGTTCAGACATGATTGTGCCAAATGTATATCTGGCAACGGGAAAAAGTACATCTATTGATCTGGCCCGTTATTTTATAGATGGAGAAAGCCTGAGCTACAGTTGTACCGTTGCCGATGAAAATATCGCAACTATAAGTGTAGACAAGACAATATTGACTGTAAATGGCGTTGCAGACGGTAGTACGACTGTGACTATCCAGGCTGGCAGTAAATCACAGACAATAACCATTACTGTTCGTAAAAATGCTGGTGAGAATGGCTGGTTATAATTGAGAGATTAAATAGACATGAAGAAACGACAGTTGATGATACTGACACTCTTTGTGAGCGGGTTAACCGGTTCCATTCCTGTAATAAAAGCGCAGGAATGGCGGTTAATGTCCCGTGAGGAGATAGAAGCCAAGGTACATCCAGTTTTGTTGGAGCAAGCCGGGGAGTTTCTTCATTTTGATACGTGCCGCCTGTCGGTAGGTACTCTAAATGAAAAAAGTCAGCCCAAAACCGTATACTTCCGTTTTCAGAATGTAAGTCAGCAAACCATTACGTTGAACAAAGTTACTACTACGTGTGGTTGTACTGCTGCCGGATTCAGCAAAAAGCCATTGGCGCCCAATGAGGAAAGTATTATTAGTCTGACTTTTCATCCCAAGAACAGACCAGGCACAATTGATGCAGAAGCATTGGTATATACCGATCTGTCCGATTTTTCACCTGTGGCACGATTGTCACTATGCGGCTATGTCAGTTCGTCTGATGAATGGAAGCACCTGCCTCAAAATATGGGACATCTGCGGCTTACACGCAAGCAGGTGTCATTCAGCAGAGCAGGAAAGACAACCATTGAGCGCATAGCATGTGCCAATAGTGGAGACCATCCGCTCAAACTGAATGCTTTACTGCTACCTTCATGCCTAAAATTCTATACCGAGCCTGCGGTACTTGCTCCCGGACAGGAAGGTGATCTTGTGATAACACTTGATAAGGCAAAATTGCCCAGCTTCCATACTGAGGAGAAACATCTTTCTCTCATTATAGATGGTGTGATAGGCAAACCTTCGGAAAAAACGATAGAAGTAATTATTAAAAACTAAAAAAATAAAAACAAGAAATATGAAAACCTTATTCAGAATAATGACGCTTTTCTTGACGCTTTTCTGTTTCGCAGGCTGTGACGATGACGAGGAAGTACTGGCCACATTGGACGTTACAGCCGCTAATCTGGACGGGACCTGGAAGTTAGTGGAATGGAACGGCGCCCCCTTGCAAGAAGGCAGTTATTGCTACATTACATTCAGCCGCAAGGATAAGACTTATAAAATGTATGATAAGTTTAGCAGTATGTACTCTAATCTCAAGACGGGTAGTTTTGAAATTGAGAAAGAAAAGGATTTAGGCTATATCATTAGTGGGAACTATGATTTCGGCAATGGTGAATGGGCTAATTCCTATATCGTAACCAATCTTTTGGCCACTTCCATGATTTGGACTATAAAAGATACTCCATCAGATGTACAAAAATTTGAACGCTGCGATAAGGTACCCGAAGAAATAGAAAATGAAGTCCGAGATTTTTAGAGATGTTTTGACACCTCTGTTTAACAATATAAAATTCTCAAAATAAATTTCATAGTCTTTTCTATTTTAGGGATATTCAGTAAATGTCCCTAAAAAATAAGATGGCATATGAAGATGATAGGACATGACCACTTCATATGCCATTCTTATTGCCATTTTTCGGTGCTTTCTCACATAATTCTATC
>NZ_JACOOD010000048.1:0-25697 GCF_014287405.1 Bacteroides sp. NSJ-48
GGTATTTAGACAGAAATACCATAGCTCAATAGGGCGTTTTCTTCACGCATTACTCCGTAACGCTAAAAACACCCTATCGAGCCAAAGGGAAATCCCTTTGGAAACCCTGTGCAAACGAGTGCAGCAAGGACTCATTTGCATAATAAACCCTGTGAACCGATGCCACAGGCAGAGAGAAGAAACATAACGATAACCGCAAAAATAGAAATAATATGGGATATTTTTCATTGGACATAAAGAAAGCAAAGGGGACATCGGACACCACGCAGTCCGACCATATAGAGAGAAAGATAATACCTAAAAACGCAGACCCGACAAGAACACATCTGAACAGGGTGCTTGTCGAATACCCCGATGGCGTTCACGGCAGGGATGAAGCGATTGCCCACAGGCTGAACACGGCAGGCATCAGACGGAAAATCACACACGACCAAGTCCGTGTTGTCCGGGTGGTTTTATCGGGTACGCACGAGGACATGATGAACATACAGGAAAAAGGAAAGCTTGATGAATGGTGCAACGACAGCATCCAATGGCTTCAAGCCACATTTGGCAAAGACAATGTGGTTGCTGCCCATCTGCACATGGACGAGAAGACTCCACACATCCACGCAGCCGTTGTTCCCATCGTAATAGGTGAAAGGCGCAAAGCCAAGAAAGAACAGACGGACGGCAAGCGCAAGTACCGCAAGAAAACAAATTCCGTCCGTTTGTGTGCCGATGACCTGTTCAACCGCCAGACCTTGATTGCCTACCACGACAATTACGCAAGGGTGATGACGAAATACGGATTGCAACGTGGGGTACGGGGCTCGGAAGCACGGCACACTACCACCATGCAGTATTATCGGGACTTGAAAAAGAAGAATGAAACCCTTGAAACCGAAACCAGACTATTGCAGGAGAAGAAGACCAAAGCGCAGGAGGAGTTGAGACAGGTAAAAGCGGAAATCCGCACCGACAAGTTCAAAAGCGCAGCCACCGATACGGCAACCGCCCTTGCAAGCAGTGTGGGTTCTCTTTTCGGAAGTGGAAAAATGAAATCATTGGAACGTAGGAACGAGGACTTGCAAGACCGCATCCTTGAACTTGAAGACGAAGCCCGACAACGGGAACGGCAACAAGCCGAACAGATACAGGAGATAAGAAACGCTTACGAGCAACAGCACCGTAAGCTGTCGGAGTTTACAGATTTTGTCAGACGCTACTTTCCGTATGTGGAGAAGCTTATACCTGTGGTAAACTTCCTACGTGAACGTTTGGGTTTCAATGACGGAATAATCAGAAGACTGTGCGAGTTCAAGGAGGTCGGAATAAAAGGTAAACTCTATTCTTCCGAGTTTAACCGAAGTTTTGATACCCGACATTCTGTCTGCTCCATCAAACAGGATGAAAGCGGTAAATTCGATTTCAAGATAGACGGGGTTTCACATGTGAACTGGTTCAGAAAGAAGATGAATGAGTTTAGGGAAGCCATGGGAATACCTAAGCAGAAACAAGATAGAGGTATAAAACTATAAATCAAAGGAACGGCCGTAATAATCTGCCTGTATTGAGCGGATTATCACGGCTTTTTTATACTTTTGCAAATGGATTGAGACAACTCTGTCCAAAGACATATGAAAATAGAAGAAGCGTTATGCTCATCTTGTACTTGAAAACGTAGGAAATTTTCAATTAGATGCAAGGATAGCATAGTGGTTCTCACGCATATAGCGTGGGCTGCTATTGTTACATCTGCATCTATGGTTTCCTACGACCTTCAAGTAAAGAGTGTGGCATACAGTTCCACGCTTTTTAGTTTAGCCTTATGGTGACAAATATGAATAACATAAAATGGAATATAAATGATATTAACTGCACAACAGAAGCAAGCAATGATAATGATTGAAAAGTTCATTGCAGATAAAGATAGCCAAGTATTTATTTTGAAAGGATATGCAGGTACAGGTAAAACGACATTGATTCGTAGTATTGCAGATTATTTATCTACTCAATCTTTACATATTCAGTTAATGGCTCCGACCGGACGTGCTGCAAAAATATTACGTTCTAAATTACCAAATTATGGTGCTTCTACTATTCATAGGGGAATCTATAATTTTTCTCATCTAATAGTGGAAGAATCTGAAGGAACACTTAAATATATATTTCCACTTAAAGATAACCACGAGAGGTGTATTTATATTATTGACGAAGCCTCCATGATTAGTTCTCGTGAATCAAAGAATGAACTTTTCCAATTTGGTACAGGAGTATTAATAAAAGATTTACTTAGTTATGCAAGATTAAACTTCGGTGGAAAGGTAATTTTTGTTGGTGACCCTATGCAGTTGCCTCCCGTAGGTGATGATTGTTCTGTTGCATTAGATGAAACTTATTTTGATATACTAGAAATGAATGTATATTCTTATGAGCTCACAGACATTGTTCGTCAAGATAAGAATAGTTGTATTTTGGCTAATGCTACAATACTTCGTGAGTTGATTCGGAAAAAAGAACGAAATCGCCTTGTGTTCAAGAAAAAGGAACATGAAGTAATGGATATTGGAGCAATGGAAGTTGCTAAGAAATATTGTGAAGATCCAGAACAATCGTCTGCTATAGTTTGTTTCTCAAATCAACAAGCAGCTGATTATAATACGGCTATTCGTAATATAATATTTCCTGAAACGAATCATGTGGCGGTAGGAGATAAATTGATGGTAGTATGCAATAGCTACTATTATGATAAATGTGAATTATTGAATGGTGATATCATAACTGTAGTAGAAACATCAAATGATATTATCTCTCAGTCTGCACCTATTTGGACTGAAAAAAATGGGAGAAAAGTAAAAGAAATCATTACGCTTGATTTCAGAGAAATAAGTTTTCAAGTAGAAGATGGTAATATTTATAAACGCTATATTATTGATACATTACTCCAAAACAAGCGACCTTCACTGACAATTGACGAAATGAAGGCTCTTTATATCAATATGGTAATGCGTATGCGTACGGAGAAAGGATTGACTAATCCTAAATCTGAAGAATTTACTAAGGCAATGTGGGGAGACCCTTTCTACAATGCTCTTCATGTAAAGTACGGTTATGCTTTTACATGCCATAAATCACAGGGTGGTGAATGGAATACAGTTTATGTAGATTTTTCAAGACGCACAGGGCTTGATGTGGATAGCCTTCGTTGGAAATATACAGCGATAACTCGAGCTTCTAAGATGTTATGGTGTATTAATCTTCCTGATGTAACACCTATTACATCTCTTAAAATAACCCCTATCAATAAAACTGCAAAAACAGCTGTTAATGCTTTATCTTTTGATAATATAGAGGATACACCTTTTCATCCTTCATCAATATTACCTTCAGTAAAATGTAAATATTGGTCTGTTGTAAAGAATATGAATGGAACTCTATATTCAGTAAAGAACGTTATCTGTAAACCTTGGAGAGATATTTATGAAGTAAATACACCAACCGGTATAGTAAGAATTGATGCAATATATAATGGAGCAGGTCTGTTTACAAAATATGAAACAGATGCCAATGACACTGAGTTGTTGTTTTTCTTCCAGAATGATGAAAATATCAAATATAAAATAGACTATCATCCATCTTTGGAGTCATTAAAGATGCTACATAGTCGCATGATTTCTTTGTGTGATGAATGTGGTATCATATTAACAAATGTGGTGGAAGAACATTACCAACTCGTATATTATATGAAAGCTTCTGGTAATTATGCTGCTATAACTTTTTTCTTTAATGGGAAAGGGTTTATTAACTATGCTGCTCCACTTTCTGATATCGGAGAAGCTGATATTAAACTGTCACAACTCATAGAAAAATTAACATAATAGAAGAATACTAATGTCTGTAAAAGAAGTAACATTATTGCGTAAAAGTGGTAATCTAAAAGAAGCATATAAGATGGCCATAGATGATCTGAAAGAAGATAGGAATAACCCATGGGCACAAATGTCTCTCTTTTGGGTTCTGCGTGATATATGTCAGCAACTATGCAATAGAAACGCCATAGATAAAGCTAAAATTTGCTTGAAAGAGATGTCTTCATTACTTCCTACAATGGTGGATGATAGTGGCGCAGGAGAAAGAGCTTATACTAATTTGTATAAACGATTGCAACCTAACGCTGATGCTATTTCAAAAGCATCCGAGCTATCAAAAAATGATCCTTCAAATGCTTATGTTCAGGTAAAGAATTATATTGACTCTGCAAATGATGTAGATTCAGCTTTGCATGAAGAGTTAGGCTGGATAATTTATCGTTATATCAAGGCTAAAATTTCAAATTTGACATCGTTGGAAATAAGAACGTTGCTAAAAGACTATATGTATCTTAGGAATGAACGTCCTTCAATGCTTCATTCTCAAATATTGAACTTTGCTTTGAGTTTCTCAAAAGAACATTCTGATTTTAGTTTTTACCGTTTCTTTATGCTCTGGGAACCAGAAAATTTACGTTATGAAGATTTGAACAAGGGCTATTACAATGGTAGTGAAATTCCCTCGCTTATTTCTCGTATATGTCGTCAAATTGTAAATAGCGGCGAGGATATTGATGTCGAGATGCTGTGTGAAAAGATAAATCTCCCAAAAACAGAAACACTTGACCTGTTACGTGAACCGCAGTTTTGGGAAATTATGAATCTTCATAAAGAAGGTAAAATGCGTGAGATGTTTGAAGCTTTTACTGTCTATAATAAAAGAAACGCCGTTTATGGTGCTTCTCATTGGCATTCTGAAGTGTTGAAAATTG
Organism: Bacteroides sp. NSJ-48; assembly: GCF_014287405.1. Classification (NCBI taxonomy): domain Bacteria; kingdom Pseudomonadati; phylum Bacteroidota; class Bacteroidia; order Bacteroidales; family Bacteroidaceae; genus Bacteroides; species Bacteroides sp. NSJ-48. The sequence goes on from NZ_JACOOD010000048.1 coordinate 4,784, forward strand.
CAGAGCGTCACATGAATGGTCAAGAAACATGGAGATTTATTTACTTTTTTAGAGATTGGAGATATGAAAACCTCATGGATGCTGATTGGAAAGAAGAAACAGATAATAATGGTAACACTTATAAACCTTTGGCTGTTAAAGCAGCAAAGAAGTGTTATGAATATCTCAAAGAATCACACCCAAGAGATGCAGAACTAGTATCTTGGTTAGATTCATTGTATAATGTTCTTATTGAACGTGCTAAAAAAGATGAATGGATATTAAGACAACGAGCAATAATATATACATGGCAACAGCAATATGACCTTGCTATCAATGTGTACAAATCTTTATTACTTGAAATGAGTGAAAAATACTATGTATGGAGTGAATTGGCAGATTGTATACAAGATAGTAATGAATTAAAGATAGCATTGCTTTCTAAGGCTTTACTTGTTGAACGAAATGAAGATTTTCTCGGCTCTATTCATTTGACTTTAGCCGACCTGCTTATAAAGGAAGAGCTAACATCTGAAGCCTTATGCGAATTGAATATATATAAGAAATTTCATGAAAACACTTCCCGGAAATACCAAGAATATATTGAACGAGTCGACATATCAGTTATTCCGCCCAATAATAATAAGCTATTGTATAATAGATATGCCACCATTGCTGAAGAGTACGCTTTTTCAGAAATTGAAGCAAAAGAGGTTACGCTGGTGGATAGATGGGAAAAAGACGGAAAAACTTATTGCACTCTCACAAATGGGGTAGACGTTATATTTCAAGTGAATGTAAAGCGGTTTCCTTTTTTGACGAATGCGATATTTGGTTCTGTTTTTAGAGTAAAGTGTCATGTAGATAAAGAGGAAAAGCAAATTCAGACAAGTTGCTTCTCTTGGAATAAAACAAAAGTGACAGAAGCTAAATATATACCTCTTTGCATGCATAAGAGTGAAACAAGGCTATGGATGGGACTTCCCCAAAAGTTTGGATATGTAGAATATTTGAATGAAGAGAAGAAAATTCTACATATTGTAACGCAAGATTCCCAGCAAATATTTCAAGCTTTTAAAGAAAAATGGGGCACTATTTCAAAAGGGGATTTTGTCAGTTTCAGAGAATATACTATTATAAAAAAGAATGAAAACAAAGTAGTTATTGCTAATGTAGAAAAAGTAAATAAAGAAACTGCTTTACCGAATTTTAATTCTGGTATTGTGGTCGTTGACGATATAAACATACAAAAAAAATTATTCCATTACACTTTCGGTCAAGGAAAAATTGGAGGTATCGTATTCTTTAATGATACGGATCTTCGTCCCGAAGTAGGACAATGCTTGAAAATATTCTATTGTGTAACAAAAGACAGGAAAGGTGAAAAAAGGCCTATTGTACTTAATGTAGAAGAAACTGCAGAAATAAACACAAGTGCAATAAAGACAATTCAAGGTCACTTAGAATTAAAATATAAAAATGGTTCTTGGGATGATTCTCCTGATTTTGCATTTATTGGTGATTACTACGTTCATCATTCTGTTCTTTGTGAGTATAATATCACGAAAGACTGCTATGTTACTGCCGATGTTATATATGCTGGACAGGGTAAATGGAAAGTTATAAAAATACATCAATAGAATTATTTGACAAGAGACAAAATATATCCTATTTTTATTGCTTGCCAAATAATTTTTATACCTTTGCAATAATAAAGAGTTACTTGAATGCAATTCAAGGCAGAACATAGCATATGGCACAGTTGCTAATTCATTACCTCAAAATCGGGTAATTCTCCTAAAGTCTTTTGTATAAGGCACTAACAGAAGTTTTCCAGAATTACGGAAATTCTTTGAAAGTATCTGTTTATTGGCTCCATAGATTGGACTTTTATTTACTTTACAATTTTATCCGTCTCCGGTTCGAAGAGTCTATTGCTGAGTGCCTGCAAAGCCCTTTTCTTGTCTTCCGTCTTAATGACGAATGCTACGTCACTGTCATTGCTGCCATACGAAATCATACGTAGCGGGATATCTGCCAGAGCTTCTATAATCTGTGCTTCGACACCGGCATACTGCCAACGCATGTTTCCCACCACGGATACAATGGACATGCGGTCTTCCATCAGAATTTTTGCATATTGTTCCAGCTCCGCAAGAATTTTGCATAGATGTTCGCTGTTGTCTATGGCGACGGATACATCCTGATTGGATGAAACCAACAGACAAAGCGGCGTTCTGTATTTGGCAAACGTATCAAAAATCTTACTGATAAACTGATAAGGACATAAGTTATGTTTCGACTCGAACTTCACGTAGAAGATGTTGTCTTTGGCGGCTATGGCTTTAATGATATTGTCGTCCTGCAAATCCGAAATCAATGTCCCCTCTGCCTGAGGATTCATTGAGTTGAGCAATCGTACCGGGATATTGCGCTTGCGTGCCGGGGCGATGCAGAACGGGTGTAATATTTTTGCTCCGTAAAAGGCCAGCTGCTCGGCTTCGTTGAAACTGAGATGCTTTACGGAGTGGGTTCCCGTTACTTCACGCGGGTCATTATTGTGCATCCCGTCAATGTCCGTCCATATCTGTATTTCCTCTGCGCGGATGGCAGCGCCGATGAGCGATGCCGTATAGTCGCTGCCGCCCCGTTTCAGGTTATCCGTTTCATTATAAGCATTTTTGCAGATGTACCCTTGAGTAATAAAAAGATTGATGCCGGGATACTGTGTCAATTGCGCCTGCAGTTTTTCCTCTATATATTTCAAGTCCGGTTCTCCTTCCGGTCCGGTACGCATAAAGTCGAAGGCGGAGAGCAGGATATTGGCAATCTTCCGTTCCCGCAGGTAGAAGTGCAGCAGGGCTGTACTGATAAGTTCCCCTTGTGCCAAAACCTCTTTTTCTTCAACCGAGGTGAATTCATCATTGATAAATTGCCAGAGTCGCTGGAAGCGGTCGAGAATATAATCTATCGCTTCCCGCTTTGTGGACTCGTCTGTCAACAGTTCGTTGGCAAAGTCTATGAACTGGAATTCCAGCCGGGTGATTTTCTCGTGTGCCTGTTCTATGTCGCGGTTGAACAGGCTGGCTGCAATCTCTTCCAGATGATTGGTTGTGCCTGCCGTTGCGGACAGGACTACAATCTTCGGTGTGGACTCTGAAATGAGCTCCGCTACGTGTTTCATTCTCTCTACTGTGCCGACGGAAGTACCGCCGAATTTGCAAACTTTCATTTTTAAATCTTTTTTAGTTATTCTTTTTTTACGGTCGGATGAAGCCTCTGTATTCCTTTTCGTTTTAGAAGGCTCATTTCCGAAATGGAAGGGCGAGTTTCTTTTTCAGTTCTCTTACAATGCCTCTGAGGATACATTGTAAGGTGTTTTTTTACTTTTCCGTAGCCTTATGTGCGCTCCCTTCACTTATAAAAGTTCAAAAGACATGCCGTTTGTTTCCCGGAAAACGTTTATATTTGCACATCCCCTGTTTTTACCATTTATTACTTTAAACTTATCCGAAAAATATGAGCAAGATTTTAGTCGTTGACGATGAAGTACAGATCCGTACTCTTTTGTCGCGTATGTTGGAGTTGGAAGGATATGAAGTATGCCAGGCCGGTGATTGCAGGACTGCTTTGAAGCAGCTGGAATTTCAGAGCCCGGATGTAGTCTTGTGCGATGTGTTTCTTCCTGACGGTAACGGGGTAGACCTTGTGTCGTCTGTCAAGAAAACAGCCCCTAACGTAGAGATAATCCTGTTGACGGCGCACGGTAATATCCCGGACGGGGTGCAGGCCATTAAGAACGGCGCTTTCGATTATATCACCAAAGGTGATGATAACAATAAGATTATACCGCTTGTCAGCCGTGCCGTGGAGAAGGCGCGCATGAACGTCCGCTTGGAGAAACTGGAAAAAAAAGTAGGGCATACGTATTCTTTCGATTCTGTTTTGGGTGATTCGAAAGCATTGAAAGATGCCGTTTCACTGGCACAGAAAGTATCGGGAACGGATGTGCCCGTATTACTGACGGGTGAAACGGGTACGGGAAAGGAAGTCTTTGCGCAAGCCATACATTATAATAGTAAGCGTGCCAAGCAGAATTTCGTAGCGGTAAACTGTTCCTCTTTCAGTAAGGAACTGTTGGAAAGCGAGATGTTCGGTCATAAAGCCGGTTCGTTTACAGGAGCATTGAAAGATAAGAAAGGATTGTTTGAGGAGGCCGACAATGGCACTATCTTCTTGGATGAAATCGGTGAAATGGCATTTGAACTGCAAGCCAAACTGCTGCGCATTCTTGAAACAGGCGAATATATAAAGATTGGCGATACCAAACCCACCCGTGTGAATGTGCGTGTTGTTGCCGCAACCAACCGCAATCTGCCGGAAGAGATTACCGCAGGACGTTTTCGCGAAGATTTATTCTACAGACTCTCCGTATTCCAGATTCATCTGCCGGCCTTGCGTGAACGGGCGGGCGATGTACGTATTCTGGCAAAAGCCTTTGTAAAGGACTTCTCCGTTCGGTTGGCACGTCCCGTTACGGAAATAACACCCGCTTTTCTCGAAGCCCTCGAACAACAACCTTGGAAAGGTAATATCCGGGAATTGCGTAATGTGATAGAGCGCAGTCTGATTGTTTGCGAGAGTGAACGGCTGGATGTTGCCGACTTGCCGCTCGATATACAGAACACACATTACGAACAATCCGATGAAACCACTCCCGGCAGTTTTGAACTTTCTGCCATGGAGTGTCGCCACATCGCCCGTGTGTTGGAATATACAAAAGGTAATAAGACCGAAGCAGCCCGCCTGCTCAAAATCGGATTGACCACACTCTACCGCAAAATCGAAGAATACGGAATATAATCTGTTCTTTTCCGTAACTTGCCGAAAGTTTCCCGGCGTGGAACGAAGTGTACCATGCCGGGGTACTCTTTGTTTCACCCCGTGGAACTTTCGGTTTCAATAAAAGAAACTATCAGTTTCACCGCATGAAACAAATGGTTTCGCCAGATGAACCTCGAATCATGCAATGTCCCTTTTCTATTTTGATAGACACCCTTCCATTTTGAAAGGGTGTCTTCTTTTTCTGTAATTCCTCTATTCTGTTTTATTTCTTTATCAATCAGTATTTTATCTTACAGACTTCTATTTTGGCACGCATTTGGCAATTATGAGGACGGTAAAACATGAATATTAATTTAACAACGTAAAAACATGGGAATAACGATTTCATTTATTTTCTGCTTGTTGAGCGGCTTTCTCGCTTTCTGGCTATTCTGGAAATGTGTGGATTGGTTTGAGAAGATTTAAAGAGGAGAGAAAAGATTATGTATACAGTATTATTTGTATTAGGTGTTGCAGTGTTCGGGTACTTGATGTATGTTCTGGTGAAACCCGAAAGGTTCTAAAAGATTAAAGAAATGAATACGGAAATTTTAGGTGTAGTTTTACAGATTTTCCTGTTGGTGGCGATTTCTTATCCGCTGGGAAAATATATTGCGAAGGTTTATAAAGGAGAGAAGACATGGTCGGACTTTATGAAACCGGTAGAGAGACTGATATTTAAGGTAGCGGGCGTTAATCCCAATGAAGAAATGAACTGGAAGCAGTTCCTCAAGGCGTTGCTGATATTGAATGCTTTCTGGTTTGTCTGGGGAATGGTGCTGTTGGTCAGTCAAGGATGGCTGCCGCTGAATCCTGACGGTAATGGTCCGCAAACTCCCGACCAGGCATTCAATACCTGCATCAGTTTTATGGTAAACTGTAACTTGCAGCATTATTCCGGTGAGAGCGGACTGACGTATTTTACCCAGTTGTTCGTCATCATGCTCTTCCAGTTTATTACCGCAGCGACAGGTATGGCGGCTATGGCGGGCATTATGAAATCCATCAGCCGTAAAACAACGAATACAATCGGTAACTTCTGGAACTTTCTTGTATTGAGTTGCACGCGTATTCTTTTGCCGCTTTCCCTGATTGTCGGCTTTATCCTTATTACACAAGGTACTCCGATGGGCTTTGACGGTAAAATGGAGGTGACTACGCTTGAAGGACAGGAACAAACGGTGTCACAAGGGCCGGTGGCTGCCATCGTTCCTATCAAGCAGTTGGGTACGAATGGCGGTGGTTACTTCGGCGTAAATTCGTCTCATCCGTTGGAAAATCCTACCTACCTGTCCAATATCGTAGAATGCTGGTCTATCCTGATTATACCTATGGCTATGGTTTTTGCGTTGGGTTTTTATACAAAACGGATGAAACTGGCTTATAGTATTTACGGCGTAATGCTCTGTGCCTATTTGGCGGGTGTCGGCATCAATGTTTATCAGGAGATGAACGGTAATCCTCGCATTGACGATATGGGCATTGCACAGGACAATGGGTCTATGGAAGGCAAGGAAGTCCGTCTGGGAGCAGGCGCCACCGCATTATGGAGCATTACGACTACGGTTACTTCCAACGGTTCCGTCAATGGCATGCACGATTCTACGATGCCCCTGTCCGGTATGATGGAGATGCTGAACATGCAGATAAACACTTGGTTCGGCGGTGTCGGTGTAGGGTGGATGAACTATTATACATTTATTATTATCGCAGTCTTTATCAGCGGACTGATGGTGGGACGTACACCGGAGTTTCTCGGAAAGAAAGTGGAAGCCCGGGAGATGAAAATAGCGACAATCGTTGCGCTGCTTCATCCGTTTGTGATATTGGTAGGCACGGCTCTGTCTTGTTATCTCCTTGCGCACCATCCGGAGTTTGTAGAGAGTGAGGGCGGCTGGCTGAACAATCCCGGTTTTCACGGGCTGAGCGAGCAGTTCTATGAATTTACTTCATGCGCTGCCAACAACGGCTCTGGTTTCGAAGGCTTGGGCGACAATACTTATTTCTGGAACTATGCCTGCGGTTGGGTACTTATTCTGAGCCGTTTTCTTCCTATTGTAGGGCAGGTTGCCATTGCTGGTCTGTTGGCGCAGAAGAGATTTATTCCCGAAAGTGCCGGTACGCTGAAAACCGATACGTTCACCTTTGCCGTAATGACTTTTGCCGTAATCTTTATCGTGGCAGCTTTGTCTTTCTTCCCGGCACATGCGTTGAGTACTATTGCCGAACACTTCAGTTTGTAACGAGATAAGAATAATCAGATATGTTTATGAAGGATAAAAAATCAGCTTCTTTGTTTCAAAAGGAGCAAGTAATGGAAAGTTTGAAACAGTCATTCGTGAAGTTGAATCCGCGGGTGATGATAAAGAATCCGATCATGTTCACTGTGGAGCTGGTGACATTGGTGATGCTGGTAGTCTGCATCCTCTCTTTGGGAACATCGGAATACGGGACGTTCGGTTATAACTTCCTGGTGTTTGTGATATTGTTTGTCACTTTGTTGTTTGCCAACTTTGCCGAGGCCATTGCCGAAGCCCGTGGCAAGGCACAGGCGGACAGCCTGCGTAAAACGCGTGAAGAAACGCCCGCAAAGGTTTTGGTGGAAGGCAAGTTACGCACTGTAAGCAGCGCACGTCTCAAGAAGGGAGACTTCTTTGTTTGCGAAGCTGGCGATACGATTCCTGCCGATGGCGAGATTGTGGAAGGGTTGGCTTCTATTGACGAGAGTGCCATTACCGGTGAATCCGCTCCGGTAATCCGTGAGGCGGGCGGTGATAAAAGCTCCGTTACCGGCGGTACGAAAGTGCTGTCGGATAAGATAAAGGTGTTGGTTACGCAACAACCGGGCGAGAGTTTCCTCGACAAGATGATTGCGCTGGTAGAGGGCGCCACCCGTAAGAAAACACCGAACGAAATAGCGCTGACTATCTTATTGGCCGGTTTTACGTTAGTGTTCGTAATCGTATGTATTACGTTGATTCCGATGGCGGACTATACCAATATCGACCATCCGGGTACGTATATCTCTATTGCGGCTATTCTTTCATTGTTTGTCTGCCTGATACCGACAACCATCGGCGGCTTGCTTTCGGCAATCGGTATTGCCGGTATGGACCGCGCCCTGCGTGCCAATGTAATCACAAAATCGGGCAAAGCCGTTGAAACTGCCGGTGACATTGATACGTTGCTGTTGGACAAGACCGGTACAATTACTATCGGTAATCGTAAGGCTACCAAGTTTCATCCGGCTCCGGGCATTGATGAAAAGGTGTTTGTAGAGGCTTGCCTATTGTCCTCGCTTTCCGATGAAACCCCGGAAGGAAAGTCCGTCATCGAGTTGGGGCGTGAGAACGGACATCGTATGCGCGACCTCAATACTGCGGGAGCCCACATGATTAAGTTTACGGCCGAAACCAAATGTTCCGGTGTCGACCTGCAAGACGGTACTCAAATCCGCAAAGGTGCGTTCGATGCGATTCGTCGGATTGTGGAAAGCGCGGGGAATAAATTCCCGAAAGAAGTGGAAGAAGCGATTGCCGTCATTTCGGGCAATGGCGGTACCCCGCTGGTAGTGTGTGTCAATAAAGCGGTATTGGGAGTCATAGAATTGCAGGACATTATCAAGCCGGGCATCCAGGAACGCTTTGAACGTCTTCGTAAAATGGGGGTGAAGACGGTTATGGTGACCGGTGACAACCCGTTGACCGCCAAATATATTGCCGAAAAAGCCGGTGTGGATGATTTCATTGCCGAAGCCAAGCCGGAGGATAAAATGGAGTATATCAAGAAAGAACAGCAGGCCGGCAAACTGGTTGCCATGATGGGAGACGGAACCAATGATGCCCCCGCACTGGCGCAGGCAAATGTGGGGGTTGCCATGAATAGCGGTACGCAGGCTGCAAAGGAAGCCGGCAATATGGTAGACCTTGACAATGACCCGACCAAGCTGATTGAAATTGTAGAGATAGGTAAGCAGTTGCTGATGACGCGCGGCACGCTTACAACTTTCTCCATTGCGAATGATGTGGCCAAATACTTTGCTATTATTCCCGCACTGTTCATGGTCGCTATCCCTCAATTGGCCCCATTGAATATCATGGGGTTGCATAGCCCTGAAACGGCCATTCTTTCGGCTATCATCTTTAATGCTGTCATCATTCCCATACTGATACCGTTGGCATTGAGAGGCGTCCGGTACAAACCGATCGGCGCAAGCGCGTTACTGCGCCGCAACTTGCTGATTTATGGTTTGGGTGGTGTCATAGCGCCGTTCATAGGTATTAAGTTAATAGATATGTTTGTCAGTTTGTTTTTTTAATTTAAAATAAAAAGAAAATGAAAACTCTTTGGAAATCAGTTAGAATAACCGTCGCTTTCTGCATATTCTTTTCCGTGTTCTATATCCTTGTATTGTGGATATTCGCACAATTTGCAGGGCCGAATAAAGGAAATGCCGAGGTATTGACCCTGAACGGCAAGGCAGTGGGCGCTACCAATGTGGGGCAGATGTTTACGGAAGACATTTATTTTTGGGGACGGCCTTCCTGTGCCGGTGACGGTTATGATGCAAGCAGCTCGGCAGGTAGCAATAAAGGCTCTGCAAACGAAGAATACCTTGCGGAAGTGGAAGCGCGTATAGATACATTCTTGCTGCATCATCCTTATTTGCAGCGTAAAGAAGTTCCTGCCGAAATGGTAACGGCCAGCGCTTCGGGGCTTGATCCCGATATTACGCCTGCCAGTGCTTATGTACAGGTAAAGCGTGTGGCTGAGGCAAGGGGAATGGATGAGGCTGCTGTCCGGGGCGTCGTTGACAAGGCTGTTGAAAAACCGTTGCTGGGATTGTTCGGTACGGCGAAAGTGAATGTGCTGAAACTGAATATTGCATTGGAAAAAGCAAATGGAAAATAAGAAAATAATGAAAGATATGAATCGGGTAAAAGTAACGGTAATAGGCGTTATTGCCGCTTGGGCAGTAAATTTTATGGGAGTGGATAAGGTGCAGGCGCAGGAATTTAAGATACAGGGTGATTTGGTCAGTTCTTATGTATGGCGCGGCTTTTATCAAACCGGAGTTAGTTTCCAGCCGACTTTAGGCTTTGGGATAGGCGGCTTTTCATTGACGGCATGGGGCTCTACCGATTTCGACGGAACAAGTTCCTCGGAGGGTGAGGCTGCCAAAGAAATAGATTTGACGGCAGCTTATACGTTCGGTGATTCCGGTTTGACCTTGTCCGTTGCCAGTCTTTGGTGGGCAGGTCAGGGAAGCAATAAGTATTTTAACTTCAAAAGCCATGAAACGGCCCACCATTTTGAAGCGGGGCTTGCCTATACACTTCCGTTGGAGAAGTTTCCGCTGTCAATAGCCTGGTACACGATGTTTGCCGGCGCGGATAAGAATGAGAAGGGAGAGCAGAATTATTCTTCTTATGTAGAATTGAACTATCCGTTCAGCATTAAATCCGTCGATTTGAATGCCACTTGCGGTTTTCTGCCTTACGAAGCCGGCGTAGGTGTTTACGGAGTACCGAACAGCGGATTCGCCGTAACCAATCTGGCACTGAAAGCCACGAAGGATATAAAGGTGACGGACAAATTCGTGATACCGATATTTGCGCAGGCTATTTGGAATCCCCGTATGGAAGATGCGCATCTGGTGTTTGGTATAACTCTGAAGCCATGAGCAGGGAGGAGAGTGTACAACATTTCCTCGACTTGATTAAGAAATCACGTCGTGGTAAGTTTAAGGTCTACATCGGCATGATTGCCGGTGTAGGCAAAACTTATCGTATGCTTCAGGAAGCCCATGACTTGCTGGACAATGGGGTAGACGTGAATATAGGCTATGTGGAAACGCATGGACGTGCCGGTACGGAGGCGGTGTTGGCAGGACTGCCCGTAATTCCCCGGCGTAAGATATTCTATAAGGGTAAGGAACTTGAGGAAATGGACCTTGACGCTATCATCCGTATCCATCCGGAAATCGTTATTGTGGACGAGCTGGCGCATACCAATGTAGAAGGCAGTAGGAATGAGAAGCGTTGGCAGGATGTAATGGACTTGCTGGATGAGGGTATCAATGTTATATCCGCTGTCAACATACAGCATATCGAGAGCATTAATGAAGAAGTGCAAGGCATTTCCGGTATCGAGGTAAAGGAACGCATTCCCGACAGTGTGCTGGAAGAAGCGGATGAAGTGGTGAATATCGACCTGACGGCGGAAGAGCTGATAACCCGCCTGAAAACCGGTAAAATATACAAGCCGGATAAAGTGGCCCTTGCTTTGAATAATTTCTTCAAGACGGAAAATATTCTGCAACTGCGCGAACTGGCTCTGAAGGAGGTGGCGTTAAGAGTGGAGAAGAAAGTGGAGAATGAAGTGGTGGTTTCCTGTGTGGGCGTGCGGCATGAGAAGTTCATGGCGTGTATCAGCAGTCATGAGAAAACGCCACGCCGCATTATCCGCAAGGCGGCACGATTGGCAACCCGTTATAATACGTCGTTCGTTGCCCTTTATGTACAGACTCCCCGGGAGAGTGCCGACCGCATTGCCCTTGCGAACCAGCGGCATCTGCTGAATCATTTCAAGCTGGTGACCGAATTGGGCGGAGAGGTCATGCAGGTGCAATCCAAAGACGTGTTGGACAGCATCGTTACGGCTTGTAAAGAGAAGCAGATAACGACCGTTTGTATGGGCAGTCCTTCGTTCGCTTTGCCGCAATCCTTGTTTATGGTTCTGAAATATAGAAAATTTGTGAACGAACTGGCGCAAGCAAACATAGATTTGATTATACTTGCATAAAATTTAATATATTGACCGTTATGAATATTCGTACAAAACTGATACTCAGTGTAGGTGTTTTGGCAGGTATGATAATCCTGCTGGTAGCCCTTTCTGTTGTAAATCTCCAGATACTGACGGCTACGGAGCCGGATAGCCCTGCCGCCATGCCCGGCTTGCAACGGGCCTTGCTTTGGATTTCCATTACGGGCGGTATTTGCATTCTTGCCAGTATCGTGTTGTTGGTATGGTTGCCCCGCTCCATTAATAAACCTATCAGGGAACTGACGCAGGGCATCCTCGAAATAGCCAACCATAATTATGAAAAGCGCCTTGACATGAGCGAACACGAAGAGTTCCGCGAGGTGGCCGATAGTTTTAACAGCATGGCGGAACGCCTTACGGAATATCGTACCAGTACGCTGAATGATATTTTATCCGCCAAAAAGTTTCTGGAAGCCATCGTAAACAGTATTCATGAACCTATTATCGGCTTAAACCGCGAACACGAAATTCTTTTCGTCAATAAAGAAGCGCTGACGGTACTGAATCTGAAGCGTGCGGATGTCATACGCCGTTCGGCAGAGGAACTGTCGCTGAAAAACGATCTGCTCCGGAGGCTGATAAGGGAGTTGGTTAATCCGGGCGAGAAGAAAGAGCCTTTGAAAATTTATGCGGATAATAAGGAAAGCTATTTTCAGGCATCTTATATTACTATTATGAATACGGATGCCGATACGGACGAGTCTCATAATCTGGGCGATGTTATCCTGTTGAAGAATATCACCGAATTTAAGGAACTGGATACGGCAAAAACAACTTTTATTTCTACGATTTCGCATGAATTGAAAACCCCTATCTCCGCCATTCTTATGAGTCTGCAGCTTTTAGAGGACAACCGTGTGGGAGCTTTGAATGAGGAACAGGAACAACTTTCGAAAAGTATCAGGGAAAATGCCGACCGCTTGCTGGGGATTACAGGCGAGCTTCTTAATATGACGCAGGTGGAAGCCGGCAAGTTGCAGATGATACCGAAGATAACGAAACCTATCGAACTGATAGAATATGCCATCAAGGCAAATCAGGTGCAGGCCGATAAGTTCAATATACAGATTGAGGTGGAATATCCGGAAGAGAAGATGCCGAAACTGTTTGTGGATAGCGAGAAGATAGCATGGGTGCTCACTAACTTGTTGAGTAACGCCATTCGTTATTCCAAGGAAAACGGGCATGTCATTATCGGCGCAAGGCAGGAAGATGATAGTGTGGAACTTTATGTACAGGATTTCGGTAAAGGTATTGATCCGCGCTATCACCAGAGCATCTTCGACCGTTACTTCCGTGTACCCGGTACGAAAGTGCAGGGAAGCGGATTGGGACTATCCATATCCAAAGATTTTGTAGAAGCTCATGGCGGCACGCTGACCGTTCAGAGTGAATTGGGAAAAGGCAGCCGTTTCGTTATTCGACTGAAAGCGTAATAGCGATATGATGTTTCCTTACGTTCTGCGGTATTGCTGTGGCGACATTCCAGTCTGTTTCTTGAAGAAAGTGCCGAAATAGGATGCGTTCGGGAAGTTGAAGAAATCGGAGATTTCCTGTACGTTCTTTTGTGTATTCTTGAGTAGTGAAATGCTTTTGCGGATAATGGACTTGAATACCAGCTCCTGTACCGTGTATCCGCAAATGGATTTGGAGAGGGCGGAGAGGTATTTGGGCGACAGGCATAGCTTGTCCGCGTAGAAGTCCACCCCCCGCTCTTTCGTATAATATTGTTCTATTAATTGCACCAGGCGGATAAATATATTGTGCTTGTGGCTTACGGAAGTCTTTTCGGCAATGAGTTTGCGTGTATAAACCGAGCAAAGCCTGTGGGTCAGTGCCAACAGAAGTAACTTCTGTTCATACCGGTTAAAAGGATTCTCTTCTATTTTTAGCGTACTGTCCAATAGTGACAGGTATTTTAAAACCTCTTCTTCTTCCCCGGTATTCCATACGTAGCACGGTTCGGTGGCCAGATGCGAGTATAGGTGCATGGATACTACCGAGTTTCCCATAAAGTCCCGTATGGGGTCGGTCTGATAGATGAAGATATATACCTCTACGTTGTCGGATGCCTGTAGTACCTGAAACAAGGAATCCTTCGGCAGAAAGAGCGTATCACCGGCTTTGGCGGAAAATGTTTTCTGGTTAAGGATGAAGGTGAAATTTCCTTGACGGCAAATTATAAGTCCCACTCCGTCTATCATAAACGGACTTTTCAAGGCAGACGGAAAGGCGCAAAGCACGCCTTCCGAACTGCAAATTTGCCGTTTGTCCAATAACGCACTGTCAAGGCGCGATAAACGTTCTTGTCGGGTATCCATGAGAGTAGGGTTTACGGTTCTTGTTTGAAAACAGTGCTAAGTTAATAATTTCCGTTTAGGATAGGGCAGTACCACAACAAATATCATGCAAAAAAGGCAAGCATACAATGTCCAACCCGCCATCTCCTTGACTGCCGATAAGGTGGCCTGCACCTGAATGCGCCCTTTGGTGGATGTGGCTGCCATGTTAACGGCTTCCTGCTTGCTTTTCCCCTGATATTGCATTCCTTGTACGGTTTGCATAAATGAGGCGGATGCTTCGGGATGCATCATATCCACATTCTGTGCATAACGGGTAATGTAGTGTTGCTGCCGTTCCTGCAATACATTGCTGTATAATGCGGTTCCTATGCTGGGAGCAAGTACCATACGTACAGTAAGCATTGTGCAAATCCATGATGAGAGGTATTTATAGGGCATACGCTGGGTTGCAAAAGTCGGTATCAGCGAGTATAGAAACATCATTCCTGTAGAACGGATAATAACTGGGTATTTCATTCGTTCGTACAAGCCTGCGCCCTGTACTTCAAAGTACATGAACATGGCAGATAATCCCAAAAACAGGAAACCTGCGGCAAAAAGATATTTAAAGTGCACTCCTTTCACGCTGAGCCAGATTGTTGCAATGCCACCGATAAAATAGCCCAACATAGACCAATTGCCCAATGTTGCGTTTTGATAGTTGTCCAGCTTCATACCTATTCCCGTAAATACATTGACGAACATTGAACTGGAGTTCAGTACCATTAACAGAAAGTAGAACAGGAATCCGAAGCGGATAGTTCGCAACTTGAGTACGTCGAACTGATAGTAGGGATTGCGCTGGGTTACTTCTATGTAGACAAACAGGATACCTGCAACCACAGCACCGACCGTTGCCCATTGGATTGTAGGATCGTCATACCAGTCGAGCACCTTGCCGTAAGTCAGCACATAAGTGATGCACGTCAGTGTGATACAGAAGATGGAAGCGTTGCCAAATTGTTTGAGGTTGATAGGAAAACGGCGGGTGGCATACTTATGATAAGGCATCGTGACGAAGGTAATGAGGATACAGAGCAACAGCAACCCCATCATGAAGTAATAAACATATTGCCACTCGTATTCGTAAGTAAGCCATGCTGTAAGCGATGTGCCCAACTGTCCCAATACCATGAAAAACAGGTAAATGGCAGGTTGTGCAGCGCTTCGTTCAATATCCAGTTTGTCCCAGCCTTCACCGGTGGTGGGTTCATTGCCGGGGGTGATCTTTTCGGTTGCTTCTACGTTACCGGCATACTTGATGAGGGTAAACAGATTGACCATCATCAGTACCATACGCAGGAATCCCATAAACAGACTGCATAGTGCCAACAGGAATATGCTGTCTGTCTTGGCGCAGATGTAGCTGAAGATATACATCAGCGAAAATCCGACGATACACATCATTTTCTCCCTGCGGATACATACCAGCCGGTACAGGAAAGGGCAGAATGCCGCCATGCCTATGGATGTGGCGAAGTTGGCAAACTGGATATGTTCGGATATGATGCCCAGACCGCTCATCATCTCCGTGCCGCTGGCAGAGTAAGTTCCGCCTACTGTAAGAATGGGCAGGAAGAACATGAACAGGATGATAATGCCTATCGGTTTAGGCACCCAGTTATAGAAAGGATAGTTTTTGGGATATGCGGGCATTTCCTTAACAATTAATGATTGAAAATCAGAGTTCGGCTTTCACTATTACCATCATACCGGCAGCAAGTTTTTCGTTATCTTCCTTGGAAAGATTGGTGAAGTCAATGCGTACGGGTATGCGTTGTTGTATTTTGACGAAGTTTCCGGCTGAATTGTCGGTAGGAACCAATGAGTACTTGGAACCCGTGGCGCCGGATATGGCTGTGATTGTTCCCGTGAACTCTTTGTCACTGATTGCATCTACGGTGATGGTAACCTTTTGTCCTATATGCAGGTTTTCCACTTGAGTTTCCTTATAGTTGGCGACAATCCATTTTTGAGTATCGGGCAGGATATAAGTAATGGTTTGTCCGGCTGTGATGAACTGGCCTTCCTCCAGTGCCCGGCGTCCCAATTTGCCATCGCAGGGAGCCACTACTACGGTGTAGGAAAGATTCAGACGTGCCATTTCCAAAGCGGCGGTTGCCCGTTGGATGGCGGCTTCCGTACTTTCACGGCGGTGTGATACTTCATTGACTCCCGACAAAGCGGCTTTTTGCTGGCGTTTTGTTGCTTCCAGCTTCTTGCGGGTGGCTTCGTATTCCGTTTCTATCTGTTCTAACTGTATGGGAGTGGCTGCATTTCTTTGCACCAGGTTCTGATAGCGTTGACGGTCTTTCTCCAGTTTGGCAAGACGGATCTCAATTTCAGAGATGGAAGCGTCGTACACGGAAGCGGTGGTCTGTGTGGTTTGCAGTGTGGCCCCGATTACGGTAGCGCCGGCCAGTGCGTCTTTCAGTGCGGCTTCGGCTTCCATTACGCGTATCTTATATTCGCGGTCGTCCAATACAAGGAGTGTATCGCCTTTATGTACCTCTTGATGTTCGGTAAAATAAATCTTCTTGATGTAGCCTGATGCGCGTAGGTTGATAGGGGATATGTACTGCTCTATCTGTGCGTCATTACTGGTCTCTGTGCGATTGTAGCCTAGGAAGAGACAAGCAACTTCCACTATTCCCCAAACAACGATTGCTGCTCCCAACAAGCTGACTGCGATTTGCCAGCGACGTAGCTTACGAAGTTTTTTAGCTTTCTCCTGATGTGTGTTCGATGCGTTATTTTTTTCTATTGCTTCCATATTATGATGATTTGATTAACTTGTTATTTGATTAATGTATCTTTGATTAACTTGTTATTTGATTAATGTATCTATTTGTCCTGTCAGCTTCAACAGCAGCAGGGTTGTTACCCGATAGTTATAATGTGCGCTGATATAGTTGTTTTGCGCTTCGCTCATCTGCATTTCGTCTTGCAGGACTTCGGTCATGGAAGCGATCCCCTCTCTGTACCGATCCATTGTGACTGTATATACATCTTCGGCAAGCAGGTAGTTGTCTTTCTGCTTTTTGAAGTTACGTTGGTTGTTCATCAGGTCGTTGGTGGCGTTCAGATATTGGGTCTGCAGATTTTTGCGGGTATTTTCCTGTGCCAGCTTTATATTTTCGATGTCTATTGCAGCTTTTCGGTTTTTGTAGCGCTTATCCAGTCCGTCGAATATAGGAACGCGTAAGGATACGCCCAGTCCGTAGGAACGGAACCAATGGTTGGACGGTCCGGAATGGAACCAGCGGTAGGCCTTGTCCGTATAGGCGGAGAACATCCAGTTGGCGGTCAGGTTTAATGAAGGAATATAACCGTGGCCAATCATCTTTTTCTGCTTTTCAGCCATGACCCTTTGCGATTGCAGCAGTTGGAGTTCGTACAGATTTTCGGATAGTCCGGTCAACTCAACAGGCGTAATGTTCTCGGAGTTTACCGGAACTAAAGTTATCTGTTCTTCGGCAGGATAATCCATGATATATTTCAGCAGGTTCAGTTGTTGTTCCTGCATGGCCAGTACATTGTCGTATTGTACTTTCAGATTTTCCAGATTGATATTGACCCGTTTTACATCCACTTCCATAGCCATACCATTGTCATGGAAAGCTACTGTGATGTTTTTTAATTCTTCCAACCGGGTGATATTGGCCTTTATCAGTGTGACTTGCTCGGCTGTGGTTTGCCCCAGATAATACATCTTGCATATTTCCAGGATAAGGTCTTCCCGTGCTTTCTCATAAGAAAGACGGCTTATCTCGTCCATAGTTTTGGCTATGGAAACAGTGGTGTACAGGGTTTGGTTGTAAAGTGGCATTTGCAACTGCAGGCCGGCATTGGCACTGTTCCGCAGGGTATAGGTAATGTTATACGGATTTCCGTAGGCCGAACCGTCGGTAACGGATACAGGCGGGTCTATGTTGTCATTGTAATTGGCAAACCCGTTGATTTGAGGCAATAGTCTTGCCCGGTTTTCGGAAACTCCATATTTGCTTTTCTGCATCTCCTTGCGTTTGCTTTCCAAGGACAGGTTGTTTTCGATACCTATTTCAAGGCAATCTTTCAGCGTCAAAGTCTTTTGGGCGTATCCTTCGACAGCCGATAAACAGAGAAAGGAAAAAATGAATAGTAGTTTTTTCATAATAATCACCAATAATTTGTGCAAAGTTAGTTGCTAATTTTGGGAAAATGTTATCCATATATAGACTGCTTGTGTTCATATTTTCCTTTTTATCCTTTTTGTTATGGATATAAATAGGTAAAAAACAACTGTTTTGAATTTCCGTACCTGCTTAATAAATGATAATAATCGTCTTTCTTGTGAAAAAAAACAGGAAGAAATGTATTTATCAAATTTATTATACTACCTTTGTCCCAGAGTTTGAGTTACGAATCATTATCGTATAGTTCTTCTTTTTAATATATTATTAGTAAGCAGTCCTCTTCTTTAATTATCCTCCTCACTCCATTTATTATTTATTTTATAACATTTTTAGAATGAACATTTACATTTCAGGTTTAAGTTATGGCATTAATAATGCTGACTTGACAAATTTATTTGCAGAGTTTGGAGAAGTTTCTTCAGCTAAAGTAATTCTCGATAGAGAAACCGGTAGATCCAGAGGATTCGCTTTTGTAGAGATGAACAATGATACAGAAGGACAGAAAGCTATTGACGAATTGAACGGCGTAGAATATGACAGCAAGGTTATTTCTGTAAGCGTTGCGCGTCCTCGCGAGGAAAGACCCTCGAATGGTAGCTCTCGTGGTGGTTATAATAACTCCAGAAGATATTAATATCAGACTAAAGGCGGGAAACTTGCTTTCCTGCCTTTCATAAATAACTCCGTCTTTTTTATTTAGCGGAAGCGTTCCGCTTCATTACCTGCACTTTTCATTCTGCAAAGACTTATCAGACTTTTTGTATGGGCCACTTGAGTGAAGCGTGCTCTCATTATACTTGTGCTAGTGTTTTAGCACATTCAAAAACAATATATATGACATTTAAAGATTTAAATATAACCGAACCTATTTTAAAAGCAATTGAAGAAAAAGGGTATGCCAATCCTACCCCTATACAAGTAAAAGCAATCCCTGCCGCCTTAACAGGAAAAGATATATTAGGCTGTGCGCAGACCGGAACTGGAAAGACCGCTGCATTTGCCATTCCCATTATTCAACATTTGCAAGCCCTTAAAAACCGGGATAAGAGTATCAAAGCCTTGATATTGACACCTACCCGTGAATTGGCATTGCAGATTAGCGAATGCATAGACGACTATGCCAAATATACGCAAGTCCGTCATGGGGTTATCTTCGGAGGAGTAAACCAGCGTGCGCAGGTAAATATGCTCCATAAAGGAGTCGACATATTGGTCGCCACTCCAGGACGTCTGTTGGATTTGATGAACCAAGGATATATCCATTTGGATAATGTGAGACACTTCGTACTGGATGAGGCTGACCGTATGCTTGATATGGGATTTATCCATGACATCAAACGTTTGTTGCCGAAACTTCCTAAAGAAAAGCAGACCTTGTTCTTCTCGGCTACCATGCCCGATACGATAATCGCTTTGACGAACTCACTGCTGAAACAACCGGTGAAGATTACTATAACCCCAAAATCATCTACGGTAGATACCATCGAACAGACTATTTATTTTGTGGAAAAGAAAGAGAAAAGTAAATTGTTGATTTCTATTTTGCATAAAACGGAGGGACAGTCGGTACTTGTTTTCTCACGTACCAAGCATAATGCAGACAGAATTGTCCGCGTATTAAGCAAAGCAGGTATCGGTAGTCAGGCTATTCATGGAAATAAAAGTCAGAATGCAAGGCAATCAGCATTGGAAAACTTCAAAACGGGTAAGATACGCGTAATGATAGCTACCGATATTGCAGCCAGAGGTATTGATATCAATGAGTTGCCGTTGGTTATAAACTATGACCTTCCCGATGTGCCCGAGACGTATGTGCATCGTATCGGACGTACCGGTAGAGCCGGTAATTTAGGAACGGCATTGACTTTTTGCTCGCAGGAAGAGCGTAAGTTGGTTAACGATATTCAGAAACTGACAGGTAAGAAACTCAGTAAGGTTGAGTTTGCTATCTGAGGTCGTTTCTAAGTTTATTATTTTATTTATCCGACGAGTATACACCCATTAAACTATAAAATCTATGGCAAAATCCATGACAGTAGGAAAGCGTGAGAATGAAAAGAAAAGACTTGCTAAGCGGGAAGCAAAATTAAAAAGAAAAGAAGGCAGAAAATCTACAAAAAGCAGTTTTGATGATATGATTGCTTATGTGGACGAATATGGTATGATTACTTCAACTCCACCCGAAGAGAATATCAAAAAGCAAGAGATTAATGTAGAGGAGATAATGATTTCCACTCCCAGGAAAGAAGATGAAGAACCGGTAATTTTGAGAGGAAGAATAGAGTTCTTTAATGAAGCCAGAGGATTTGGATTTATCAAAGACCTTGCAGGAATTGAAAAATATTTCTTTCACGTGAACAATGTTGTTACGGATGTCAGGGAGGGTAATATCGTTACATTCGACCTCGAACGAGGAGCAAAGGGGATGAATGCTGTTAATATCTGTCTGGAAAGATAACTTGCTTGCCATAGTGCAAAAATCGGATCAGCGGATTTTCCCGGTTGGCAAGCTTTCTTTTAAGCGTATAGCCTAGCCAGTCTGAACATGAAGAATTTCAGATCAGCCACCCCTCTTAACTGGCTTCGGAAAGCTTTGATTTTAGCATTGAACGACTCCGCTGAAGCATTTGTCAATCGTTCTTCAAAATAATTTATGATGGTCGTACTATGGTTTGAAAAGGTATCAAGTACCTTGTTGAACTCCAT